>JBFGLD010000322.1:0-6459 GCA_041576335.1 Anaerolineae bacterium
AATTTTCTATTGTTGCAACCGCAGGCGGTCTGTCTGCGAAACAGTATTACTAATATAATGTCTTTAACCATTATCGAAAAGTGACATTTGTCGTAGATAATAACGACAAATGTCATATCAACTAAACTGATATAACAACGGCCCTTGAGGTAGAACCTCAAGGGCCGTTATGGTGGCTGCACTTCGACTGATTAATCGTGAAGCGCTTGGAAATTAACCACGTTCTTTGAGCCAGGCCGCAATATTAGGAGCCAGCATTTTCTGTGACCGGCCGCCCACGTAAAAGCCAATGTGTCCGGCCGGAACTTCCAATTCAGTATAATCGTCGCTGCCAACATACTTGCCGAGGGCCTTGGTCGATGCGGGCGGCACCAGGTTATCCTGATTGGCATAGCAGTTCAACACCGGCATGGTCACGTTACCCAGATCTACCCGCTGCCCGTCCAATTCGATTTCGTTCTTGATCAGTTTGTTCTGCTGGAAGAATTCCTTAACAAACTGTCGGTAGGCCTCCCCGGCGTGGTCGGGGCCTTCAAAGAGCCACTTTTCCATACGCAGGAAATTCATCAGTGCTTTTTCACTATCCAAGAAATTGATCATATCGGTGTACTTGCGCACATTGAGCGACATCGGCCTGACCAGCATGAACGAGAAGTTCAACAACTCGGCCGGCGGATTACCCAAAGCATCTATCATCAGGTCAATATCAAGGTGCCGGGCCCAGACAAAGAGCAAGCCGAAATCTTCTCTTTCTTCTTGCATATCGCCATGAAAGTCGATCGGGGTGACAGTCAGAACGAGATTCTTGATCTTTTCGGGGTGAAGGGCTGCATAGCAGGTGGCCAGGGTGCCGCCTTGGCAGATACCCAGGAGGTTGATTTGGTCGAGATTGTGCTGTTCACGCACAAAATCAACGCACTCGTCCAGAAAGTCGTTCACGTAGTCATCCAGCAGTAACCAGCGATCTTTTCGGCTTGGATCACCCCAGTCGATCAGGTAGACGTCGATACCTTCCTTGAGCAAATTTCGGATCAGTGATCGATCCTCCTGCAGATCGGCCACCATAAAACGATTAACCAGAGCGTATGAGAACAGAATCGGGATCTTAAATGGTTTCTCGACCATCGGCTTGTAGCGATACAACTTGAGCTTGCCGTACTGGAAAACTACTTCCTTGGGCGCCGTGCCAACCTGAACATCATCTTCTTTAATCGTGCTAAGTTGTTCAATCCCTTTTACGATTTTTTGATTTAGTTCGGTCAGTTCGTGAATTGCCTTGTCAGGCGTTATTTGGATGGGAAATGCCATTGTTTATCTCCTTCCGTTCGCGTTACCCACTGGTAACGGATTCAGGTTTTATTTCGTTAGATTTAGCTGCGGCTGATTTTTTCCGTGCCGCCGCTGCCTTGCTCGCTTTTTGCGGCGCCGGCTTCTTGGCCGGAGCAGCAGCGCTGCCTTGTTCTTTGACCATTTTCTTAAGTACTCTGACTTCCTTGCGCAGGTCATTCAGGCTGCGATAGGCATCGTCCAATTCGCTCCGGGTCGGCAGGTCGAGCATTTCCAGGACGACCTCGAAGATTTCCTGCTGGCGAATCTTATTCATCATCGCTGCGCCGGCCATATCCTTTTGAATACGCAGGTAATCTTCTGAAACGTACATGTGGGTGAAGGTTTGGTCAACGGTCTCAAACCATAGATTCATTAGATCTTGGATGCTGTCGATCTTTTCACCCTTCTCGCTCAGGCTGACCAACTGTCCCATAAACCGTTCAAAAGCCTCAGAAATGGTTTTGGACAGGAACGTATGATATTCCGCACTTGCCTGCTGGAGATCAACCCAGGCGTCAAAACCGCGCAAAAGCTTGGCATTCATCTCCCGGTTATAGCCCAGGCCCGGAACTTCCGTCATGCCGCCGAAGGTGCGCTCGTATACATCCCAGTGAAATTTCGACAACTGGGCCATCTCGGAGCTCCCGCCCATCATCAGGTGCCCCAGATGCCCCGGCGACTGTAACCAAGACTGCAGCCAGGGTTGGGACAGCTTTTGCCATTCTTGCAGGTAGAATTGCCATAGGTCGGTGAGATCTTTGCCCACGGACATCAGCCCGGTCGGCGCGCCAAACATACCCTGGATCCACTGGCTGCTGTACTCATTCAGCGCGGATCGCCAATCCTCACCTGCCGCGACTTTGGGGGCGATGGCTTGCCAGCCTTGAGTGACGGATTGCAAAAAGCGCATCATAGTTTCCTGGCTGGCCATGAGCTGCCGGGCCGTATTCTTGGCGGTCGGGTCGGCCCCCTTCATCCAGGAATCGAGGCCTTGTGTGGCCATTTGCTGCCACTGCTTCATCATACCCGGATACAGCGAAAAAGGCGTTCCTCCGGAATTAGAGGCGCCCTGCAGCATATCATACCAGCCCTCCCACATCGTCTTCTGAGCCTCGGTCCAGGTTTGCACCATGGTTTCGGCTTGTTTACTCCAATCCATGTTATCGTCTCCTAATTTAATATCTAATCTGTGATTAACTTTCTTTCTTGGGTTGCCCAAGCGCCGTCCAGTTCCGTATCCATTCGCTCTGGGAACTCATTGCTTTTTGGGCCATATCTTGCCATGCCTTCAATACAGCCGGCCCCTCTTTATCCCAACCGCCGGCAAACGCGAACGGCTCGCCTTTTTTTGCGATTTCGAACCAGTTATCCCACATCTGCTGCTGCATTTCAGTCCAATTCTTTGTCATTTCTTGAACCTGCTTAGCCCAGTCGGCGGATTCTTTGGGCGCACCCTCAATGGATGTGATGCCTTTGGCCCAAATTTGGCTACCTTCAACTTGAGCATTCAAAGTACCGTTTACCGACTCCTGCCAGGCATCGATTGTTTTTTTCCAAATCTCTGCGGGTTTTGATTTATCGCTCCCTTGCACGGCTTTTAGCCAGGCTTCCCAAGTCTTCTTTTGCGACTCGGTCCAGGCCTGAAACATCGCTTGACTTTCCTTTAACCAGTCCATTGCTTTCTCCTTGAATTAACTACAATGATAAATAGTAAACATTGATTTAACGTTTTAGTTCTGTCTTACAAGAGTCACTGCCCTAGGCTCAGGGGGTGAACTAAGTTAGCCCTGCCACCACATTGTTTCGCGTACGATATCGAATACCGTGATGAACCCCAGCAAGTTTTCCCTAATCACCGGTGCCCGGTGGATACGGTTATTTGCAAATAGCTGAGCGACCTCTTGCACGGTCATGTCAGGATCGACCTCGATGCAAGGTTTGGTCATTATTTCGCCAACCAATACGTCTTTAGGGTTTTTTCCTTCGGCTGCCACCTTGTACACAACGTCGGCCTCGGTCAGGATCCCGTAGGAGTCCCCCTTTCTGCCAGGCTCTACGACAAGGTCACGGATTTTCTGGTCTCGCATCAACTTAAGCGCCTCGGCTACCGATGCGGAATCTTTTGTCGTGACCACATTTTTGGTCATTATTTCACTCGCTGTCTGCATTATTCACCTCTCTTGCTAAAAATAATTGCTTTATTCTTGCCACCATTCACCCCGCCGCAAGATATCGGATTCGGAGACGATACCAAGCAGTCCGCCTTTGATGACGGGTGCGCGATGAATATGGTTATTCGCGAACAGCCGAGCCACATTTTGGATATCCATATCCGGCTTGATCGAGATGCAAGGTGCGGTCATAATATCACATACGCACAGCGCCTTGGGATCGTTTCCTTCGGCGATCACTTTGTAAGCGATATCCGCCTCAGTGATGATGCCATAGGTAGTTCCTTGGTCACGAGGATTTACAATCAGGGCGTGTACATTGTGCTCCTTCATTAACCCTATCGCCTCAGACACCATAGCCAAGGCTTGAATTGTTACTACCTCAGTCGTCATTATATCATTTGCTGTCAACACAGTTTATCTCCTTCGACAAAAGATGGAAATCCTCCCAACGTCGGGTAAAAACAGTCCCAGGTAACCCGGCCCTACTGCCACCCGCTCGCTGAAAGGCGCTAAATAATGGCGCCGCCGTCTACCGCAAACACGTGCCCCGACACATACTTGGCTTCGTCTGAGGCTAACCACAGGAAGGCATTGGCGATATCCTCCGGTTCACCGAAGTGCCCTAACGGAATACGCTCCAACAGCTTGGATACGACCTTGTCAGGAATGCCAGCCGTCAGGCGAGTCTTGATAAAGCCGGGCGCAACGGCATTAACCCGAATGCCTTTTCGTCCCAGTTCGCGAGCCCAGACTTTAGTCATGCCGATTACGCCGGCCTTACTGGCTACATAGTTCGTTTGACCGAAGTTTCCATATGGCGCTACCAGCGACGAGGTACTGAGGATGACTCCCCTGCGCTGCTCAACCATTGTCGGCACAACAGCCTGAGTGCAGTTAAAAACACCCTTCAGGTTAATATTGATAACCAGGTCAAAATTTTCCTCACTCATCTTAAGCAATTGTGCGTCGCGGATAGTGCCCGCGTTGTTGACCAGGACGTCGATCCGTCCGAAGCGTTTTAACGTGGCCTGAACCATAGCAGCTATCGAATTTCGATCGGTTACGTCTACCTGGGCGGGCATGGCTATTTCGCTGGTGGTGGCCGCGGTCTTTTCAGCCACAGTCTGGGTGCCGCCATTACCGGTGGCACTTTGTTTCGCTGATGCCTGAACTTTAGCAATTTCGCCGTTTATTTCGAAGGCTACGGCCTTGGCCATTTCAATATCGATGTCGACAACAACAACCCGAGCACCCTCTTCGGCAAAGCGTACAGCCGTGGCGCGGCCAATACCACGTCCGGCCCCTGTAATTATTGCGACTCTATCTTTTAGGCGCATTATCGTCTCCTAAATCTTTAATATTCATAAGATAATAAAGGGGAAGAACTTAGAGTCCCTGTCCCCTCACCACATTCCGCTGTTTAGTTTGGTGTAAACGGCATCAACAACCGGGCCACGCGCTCGACAGCAGTACGCATCTGATCCTGGTAAGTTTCTGCGGTTCCAAGGGCGAGTACTTGTTCGGCTACCAGACGTTCTTGGGTCAATTTCAGATTGCCCTCAACAATCTTGGCCAGTCGTTCACGCCATGCTAGCGATTGTTCTAGGCTTCGTTGCGATGCGTCAATCATAAAATCGAAGTAAGCTCGATTGCACTGCTGCCACATTTTTAAGTTGCTGTGCATCACCTCTTGTTGCACGGCCATTACCGCACTTGCCTTCTCGGCCGTACTGTTTGCGGAGTCAAGCATTGTCTCTGCTACAATTCTTGCTTCTTGCGCAGCTGCGTCAGCTAGATTAACCATAGCTTCGGCCGCTGCCGCGCTGCTTTTAATTTTGCTTATTGTCATATCAAGCCTCCTTGCTGAATATATTGGTTAACTGCACTGTTTCTTTAAGCGGGTTCGATGTCTCTGGTCGAGCGCCGCAAAAATTCATGGTTTCGTTGTTCACCAGCAAAACGCGTTTACGATTCCTCGCTCCGCTGCTGAAGCGCCTCTTCCAAAATTTTTACTCTTTCTGATAGATTTCCAAATTGCTGCTGAAGGTCTTCAAGCACCTCAAGGATCTGATTCTGATCAGGCGGGCCCGGTAATCGCCAGGCTTTTAACACGTGTGCTTTGATTTCGTCGATCCGCTCCTTAAAAACCTCAGACTGTTTAAGGCTCTGCTCCATTGCAGTCAACATGATATCGCCATAACTTGTGGCGAACTGTCCCCAAAATCTAAAGTTTTCAAGTAATATCTTTTCCGGATTCATGTCTTGGCCCCCCGCCAAAGTTTCAACCGTTATTGCTGTTAAGTACCGGTGCATAAAAGCAATTGCTTCGGAAAAATCCGTGAACCGGTTCTCTTCGTTACCTTGCACATGACGGATATGCCCGCGCCATCGAACGTGCGGTTCACCGTTTGTATCTTGCCAACGGTCTTGAGTGAAGCGAAGTACAAATGAGGCAATATTGTCAGTTTTGGTCATAGTGGCTACCCATCGGTCTATATCACAACACATTATAAGAGGACATAGTTGCAGATGAGTTACAAACCTATCAGAATTTGTGATACATCGCCAGGGCCCAAATGTCTAATCGATTACGTGGGTGCGGCAAAAAATAACAGTGCCCGATAATTTATCGGGCACTGTTATACCGGCATACCAGCCGTCGAAAATCAACTGCTTTTTTTGGAAAACCAGAGGCACCAACCGCCAGCGTCAAACTTGCTTCAGATTAAGTTTTGCCAATCGAACAGGTCAACATCAATTCATTTTTTATCAATTTTTTACCTAAGCGGTGTCCGACTCATCAGCTGCCAGATTTTCCTGATCTTCTGCGCCGCTCCCACTTTGCTGGCTGGGCGTCATCCAAGCCTGCATCCACTCGGTTTGGGTTTGAAGGGTGTCTTGCATCATCGTGCTCCACATATCAAGTGCCTGTTTGGCTTCTTCTGTGTGCTGACCT
>JBFGLD010000323.1:0-6443 GCA_041576335.1 Anaerolineae bacterium
CACCCGAGCGTGGTTACGGACTGCCCATAATTTACCAGGTTATGGATAACGTTGCCTATCAGCGCTTAGCAGGAGGCTACAACCACTGGCAGTTAAGCTGCAGGTTACCCGATCCGGGTAGCCGGCCGTAAATCCTCGCCAAATACCCCGGCAAACGCCTCAGCGCCATCCGTCGAACACAGAATAGAGACGCAATTGTCACGTAACATTCACGGTACAGCTCATGTTACGTTGTATACTGAAAAAGGCGATTTGCGTTTCTCTCCGTGGACGCCCCAAGCAAATTCTTGGACCCTTAACTTAACAAGGAGGAGAATAATCGTTGAAATTTCGATTATTCCGGTTTGTACTATACTTAATCTTCGTCTGGACTTTACCAGTGCAAGCCGCAGGCGGCTCGCCTTCGGCCCGGCTAACTCTGGAAGATTTCGGCTACAGTGATGGCCAGCTGCGCGGGATGTTTGGCGCCGCGCAACTTTGGATACCATTTCAATCAAACTGGGTGATAAATCGGGAGCTAAACGTAAACCTGATTTACGTTGCGTCGCCGCTGCTCCATCAAAAGCGGTCAACGCTCACGATTTTGGCAAACGACCAACCCGTTATCTCCCTTCATCCCGTTGCGACCGGCACAGAGCAAGAAGTTTCATTTACGATTCCGCCCCATTTGCTGCAAGGGCAGGGATTTACCCTGCGACTGCAGGGCTACTTGCGTCTGACCGACTTGCCGTGTGAGGAGACGAATAACCCGGGCCAGTGGCTGACGGTTCGTAATAAAAGCAGTTTAGCCATGCGGCCCGATCTTAAGAGCGACTCCCCGGATTTAGCCGGACTCCCCCGTACCGTCGTCGTCGAAAATGCACCGGTGGCCCCGCCGGCGGTGGTGTTTGTGCTGCCTGACGAGCCGGATGAGACGGTATTGACCACTGCAGCCAAGGTAGCCGCCCGACTCGGAAGAGACAGTCGCCACAATCAGTTTCTTTTTCAGGTCGAATCCGCCAGCACCCTCGCCGAAAGCCAAAAGCAGGCGGCAAACTTGGTCGTTGTTGGACTGCCACACGATCAACCGCTCCTTCAAGAGCTGGCCCAGGCTTTACCGGCCCGCCTGTTACGGAATGGCTTTGTTACCGCCGACAGCTACATTGCGCCAGCGGGGCATGGAGTCATCCAAATTTTTAACTCCCCTTGGAACAAGACCCGTAACGTGTTACTGATTAGCGCCGGACAGGATTTAGGACTGAGCCTGGCCGGTCAGGCATTCGCCGATCAGCTGACCGTGCAAGCTCTGCGCGGCGATTTTCAGTTCGTGCGGGCTTTAGAAACCGTGAGCCAACCGCTGCCGGAGCTGGCCTGGCTCACGCCCCAGACTACCTTTACCCAGCTGGGCGATCGTGACCGCCTGGTCCGGGGCCCCGGCCTATTTCAAGAGCTTTATTACTTCCGTCGCCCGCCCGGCTGGGTTCTGGAGAGCGGCTCCCAACTCAGCCTCCACCTTGGATTTAGTCCCGCCCTGCGCCCCACCCAGTCATACGTAGCCGTCTACATTAACGACGTGTTTGTAGGTACGGCGCGGATCGGTTACGGAATTCAGGAATCCCAATTTACTTTCGATTTACCGGTTGACTTGCTCAATGAAACGCCTCAGGGGCAGCGTTCTCTGGCTCTTAATTTGCGGCTCGAAGTTGCCAATTTCCTGGAAGAATCTGACTGCGCGCCGGCTAACCCGGAAGCCGCCTGGACACAAATTTATGCTGACTCTTTCTTTGTAACACCGCACGTATACCTACCTTTACCCGACCTACAAGCTTTCCCATACCCCTTTGTGGGCGACCCGGTCGAGACACCCGTGGCCATCATACTGCCGCCCCAACCAAACAGCGTCGAACTGGGAACAGGTATCTCTTTGGCCGCTACCCTGGGCCACTATGCGCCGGTCGATTTCGAACTAATAGTTCAAACAGCCGATCAGGTTTCTGCCGAAACCCGGTCTGAGGCTAATCTAATTGTTATCGGCAGCAAATCCCGCCAACCTCTAGTTGCCCAGGCGCTGGCTGAAATGAGTGACGTTCCGGGTTATCGCGGCCTGGACGGGCTGTATCAAGCCCTTAAAAACTCAAAGCAGGGTTTATTACGCACAGGGCCATCGCCCTGGAATGCCGAACGAGTCATTTTGCTGGCTTTTGGCGAGACAGATGCCGGTTTTGTTAATGCCACTCAAGCCCTATTGGAGGCCGTACCACCGGTAGACCAACCCGGCTCAGTGGCGATAATTGAAGCAGGTCAACCACCGCGCATCATCTACCGGCCGGTCAATGCCCCTCCGGTTCCCAAGCCCGGCCAAGTGCTGCGTGAACCGCTTATTGCGCCTCCCCCACCCTGGGTGGTAATTACCGGTGTTTTGGCCATCACCACGGCAGCGGTCGTGATTACAATTTGGGCAAGCCGTCGCTGGGCCAGCGTGCAGAGGTCTGACTGATGCTGGCCTGGGATGTGGCAATATTGACCTTGACCCATAAATTGATTGCGACGAATGCCCCGGCCTTCTTTGCCGTCCTTTTTTTGGCCGACCGAGTTCCACTCGTAATCAGTACAATGGTCTTGGTAGCCTTATGGTTCTCCGGCCAACCCGATGGAACTTCTCAGCAACCTGCCCGGCTGACACAAAGGGAAAGCCGTCAGCGGATTCTCCTCATAATATTTAGCATGGTCGCCGCATTTTTCCTGGCACAGGTGATCGGCGATCTGTTTTTTCGGCCACGACCGTTGGTGGACCTGCCACTACAAGTTCCCATCGATCCTCAGATTTGGACGAGTATCGTTGACCAACTCAGAAACGATGGCGGCTTTCCAAGCCAGCACGCTGCCTTTTGGTTCGCGCTCACCGCGGGTCTGTTCACCTTCGATTGGCGAGCCGGACTGGCAGCCGGATTGATCAGTCTATTTTTTAGTGCCCTACGTATGGGCTTAGGTTACAATTATCCTTCAGATGCAATTGCCGGGGCATGTTTGGGTATATTGACATGCGCCGGCATTTTTTCGATTCGCCAAAAGCTGGCCTGGCTGATCCTGCCGACCTTTCAGTTCTTTCGGCGAAACCCGATATTAGCCTATCCTTTCGGGTTGCTCGTGATGATCGACATTACCCAGCGAATGCGCTGGCTGTTTGGGCTGCTGGCTATTTTATTTGGCGGCAGGGGACCTTCACTATGAACGGGTTCGAAAGCTGGCTTTTACACCGGTCTAATGATTGGGTAGCGCGGTCACCAGCCTCCTTCGCCGGCGCACTTGACTTCAGCGATAGGGGGCTGTGGTTATTAATGGCCGCCGTGCTGGCAGGGTTATGGTTTGTGGGCGAACCCGGCATCATCCCCACTGAGAACGGAAAAATCACCCGGCTCGATAACCGCCAGCGGATACTGCTGATGTTGGGGGCCATGGGTATTTCGTCCGGCTTGGCCCGGCTGCTCCAGCTGACCGTATTCCATGCCCGTCCTCTGGTGGATGTTGGCCTAAAGGCGCCCATTGACCCGCAAGTATGGCAAACCGTAAGCAGCCGTCTCGAACTTCAGAGCGGGTTTCCCAGCTATCAAATGGCCCTTATTCTGGTGCTAGTCACCGGCATTTTCTATCATCATGCCGGGGCCGGTGGGCTGGCTTTACTTGGCGGTGCCTACTACGGCCTGCTCGTGGTTGGGTTGGGGTTTTATTGGCCGATTGACATCCTGGCCGGGGCCCTGCTTGGCGTCTTAATCACAAGCCTTTTATTCATCTGCCAGCCGTGCTGGCGCGGGCTGCTGAGACCCATTGTGCTGCAATTCGAGTATCATCAAATTCTGGCGCATCTAACCGGTTTTTTATTTTTATTTGATCTGTCCCAGAAGTTTGCGACCTCATCGAGTTTGTTAAGGATATTGTATGGCTTTACGCTGGGCGGCTAATCCGGATGCCAATAAATGGTGGTTTCGTTGGCTTAAAGGTTGGTTTGAAAAGAAGGCACCCATCGATCCGGCAAGCCGGCACATATTGCGCGTGCGAATTTTTCGCATTATTGCCATAGCCAATATTTTGCTGGGGGTGTACTACTTCCACTATCGTTACACCGACTCGGTTAATCCTTATGCCCTCTGGATTGCCCTGCCCCTGTTGCTGGCCGAAACGTACTCATTTATCGACACCCTGCTATTCATGTTTATGATGTGGCAGCCCAGGCAGCGAGTCGCCCCGGACCCGGCGCCTGATCTCACGGTCGATGTATTCATCACGACCCACTCAGAGCAGGTAGAACTGGTTCGCCAAACCGCCGAAGCGGCGCTAAAAATTACGTATCCCCATAACACCTTCATACTGGATGACGGCAACCGGCTCGAAATGCGAGCCATGTGCCAAGAAATCGGTTGTGGCTACATCACGCGAGATCCAAACTTGTGGCAAAATATGCCCCGCCACGCCAAAGCCGGAAACTTAATAAACGCCCTCTTGCGGCCCGACCCCGACAACCCGATGCAGGCAATGACTACCGGCGAATTTATCCTGATTTTGGACGCCGACCAAATTCCAAACTCGGAAATTTTGGACAAGACGCTCGGCTTCTTTGATGACCAACGAGTTGCGTTCGTGCAAACACCTCAATATTTTTATAATGTTTCGCCGGAGGACCCATTTGGAAGTCAAGCCCCCCTATTCTACGGTCCTATCCAACAGGGCAAAGACGGTTGGAATGCTGCTTTCTTTTGTGGTTCAAATGCTATTCTGCGACGAGAAGCGCTCATGCAGTTGGGGTTAGTGACGTTCGTTCAGGAAACAGAAAAAAATCTCAAGGAGAATCTCAGCGGGCTGCCGCTCGATATTCGCCGCCGACAACGCCAACTCCCCCGTAAACAGCGTCAAGTGGCTGAGAAAATCTCGGCTGCAGCCGAGACCGCGGTCGTGGCCTTGAAAAACGAATATCCGGTTGCCGAAGTTATGGACTCCTTCCACAAAGTCATCACCGCCGCGCAGCAAGAAATTATCTTAGAAAGTCTCGACCGGGTTAAGCAGGATCTGCTGGTCATTGAAGCCTTAAAGCCGGGCAATGGCGATGTAGAAACTGATTTTGACGAAATCCGGCAGAAAATGGCCGAGGGCATGCTGAAGCTCGAATCTAAAAATCTCGGCTTAGAAGAGATCATCGCTCAAGCTCAATTAAACATCGACGAAGCGTTCATAGTAAAGCCCTTGATCACCTTCAGCATTACCGAAGATATGGCCACGGCCATGCGTTTGCATGCACTGGGTTGGAAATCGGTCTTTTTCCCCAAGATCATGGTCCGCGGCTTAGCGCCTGAAGATCTGGTCACCACCCTGGGGCAGCGTCTCCGCTGGGCAGCCGGCACCATCCAAGTCTTGCTTCGGGATAATCCGCTGCTCAGACAGGGGCTTTCATGGCCACAGCGTCTGCAATACTTTACAACAATGTACAGTTACTTTTCCGGTTTTGTGAGCTTAATTTATCTACTTGCGCCCGTCATTTATCTACTGACCGGTATTGCACCGGTAGTCTCTTATGCCGGCGAATTTTTGTGGCGCATCATCCCCTACTTACTCATGAATAAGATTATGTTTAAGTATGTCTCGTGGGGAATTGATGTGCGCCGGGGTGAGCAATATAGTCTGGCCATGTTTCCCCTCTGGATACAGGCAGTGGTTTCCGTTTTTGGGGGCAAAAAGCTTAAGTTTCAGGTCACGTCCAAGACTCGTCAATCCGGGGTATACCTGAACCTCGTTATTCCTCAACTTGCGGCGGTCATTTTGCTGATAATTGGCTGTTGTTATGCTCTGCTTGGCTTGGGCATTGGTTGGCGCCACGATGGGTTGGGCGTTTGGATCAATACTTTTTGGGCCGGTTATGATATTTGGATGTTAAGTGCTATCCTAAAGGCTGCAGTCTATCGACCAAAAAAATAATTTCTGAACGCGCCTCAATCAGGGGGTTATTTTGAAAATCGAACTACAAAAACAAACCAACCAGCAAGCCGTTATCAAGCCCAGCGGTCGTCTTGATGCAAATTCCGGCGAGGCATTCAAAGCTCGATTGGCGAAGGCGGTCGACTCCGGCTTCATCCAACTTGCCGTTGATATGCAGGAAGTCAGCTTCATTGACAGCAGCGGCCTTAGCGCTCTTGTTTCCGGCTTCAAAGCCGTGCGCCAGAAAAGCGGTATGCTGGTCCTGGTTAACGTGGGTCCTCAAGTTGAAGTTGCGTTGGAAATGACTCACCTCAACCGTATATTTCCCATCTATTCCGATCTGGATTCCGCTCTCGCCAGCTTTTAATGACCCGTTTTTGAAGTATCGCGTTTACGCTTTAGGCGCTCGTGTGTTACAATCCGGGTCATATTTTTTTCACTGCTGGAAATAACTTTGAGCCGTTTTAGCAAAAATATTTCCCATTACCTACCCCTTCTTC
>JBFGLD010000324.1:0-6437 GCA_041576335.1 Anaerolineae bacterium
ATATGAAGTTCAAATCATGCGCAAAATCTCAATTGCTTTGCGCCGCAAATAACCCCAGGTGGCCAACAACGTGCTTAACAGAGCGGCAGACATCATCAGGATCAGCATATAGGGCGTTACGACCGTGTCAAAAGCAGGCACGGTAGGGATTTCGCTGCGAAAGGAACTGGAATAGCGAAATACGTAGCCTAAAATGATGCCGGCCACGATGCCGGTGAGCGTCGCGCTGAGAGTCATCACCGACGCTTCGCTAAGAAACATGCCAAAGAGATGGCGATTGGAGTCGCCGATGGCTTTGAGCATAGCAATTTCGCTGCGGCGGGTGTAAACCGAGATATAAGTGACGACGAAGACACCGAATATGGCCAACACAAAACTGAGGGTGGTCAAGACCAGGATCACGACTTGAATCTGTTGGGCGGCTGTCTGGGCGGTTTCGATGTCCTCGGGCGTTGAGCGCACGCTGACGGCCTCGGTCAGGCCATATTGCTGGCGCAGGTTGCCGGCTGCCTGACGGGTCGCTTCGGTCCCCGCTTCTTCAGGCAGTCCGATAATCCCGGAGCGTAGATTGGGCGCGGCCATAACCCGTTCAACGATAGGGTAGGTCGGATCGTAAGGGCCGTCGAGCGGGTCGCGGGTCAACTCTCGAAAGGCGATCTCATTGACGAAGAGTTCGGTGAGGCCGTCCTCGGCCCAGGTACGCTTGGAGGTGAATCCGTCAAAACCCGAGAAGCGACCCAAAACGCCCACGATGCGCACGATCCGCTCATGGTCTAAACCTTCTCCTTTCAGCCGCAGCGTATCCCCTATGCTGCGTTCGAAAAATTCGGATAAACCTTCGCTGATGATGGCCGCATCAGGGTTGGCCATGACTTCATCGAAACTGGTCGGGCCGCCGGCAATCCACTCCACGCCTTCCCCATAGACAAGTCCAGCCAGGTTGCCGTCCAGGCCATAAAGACGCACTCCCACGTCACGCAGGCTGACATCATCCCGGATGCGGGTGTCGAAGCGATAAGTTACGGCGACATTGGGACCAAGTGCCGGATTACTGCGCATTTCATCAAGCAGCTTGCGGCTAAAACGATCCTGGAGTTCGGCCGGCGGCGTGTCTCTGGGCGGTCCGGGCCCTTGACGTGGCTGCGTGGCCACAGCACTGCCGGAAATACGGATAACCAGTGGGGTGCCGTTATTCAGCCGCGTATCGGTAGCTGTGTTGGCTACCTCGATGGCCAGGGTGGTTGCAAAAAAGGTCGGCAGGGTAGCGCTAATCACGATCATCAAGCTGATCAGGGTGTTACGATTTTGACCGCGAATGATATTGCGTTGGGCAAAATAACCCACTTTGCCCGCAAAAAGGCGAACCAGGCCGATCAGCAGCCGCTCCATAGGCAGCGTCACCGGGAAAAACAGCAGCGACGTGCCCAAAATCAGCAGCAGCAGTGAACCAAAAATGAGGGTCGCTTGCAGCCACAACACCCCAAAGGTAAAGGCTAACGGAAAGGCAAAAAAGATCAGGGCAGGATAAAAGAGTACGACTAATCCGCCCCAAAAAACTTTGTGGCTGATTCGTCGCTCGCGCAGTTTGGCCAGCTCGTCCAGCCCCAAACCTTCCGCCACGCCCGGGTTGATCGCATACATAATCTTAGTCGCCGCGGCCCGCCGCGCCGGCGCATACGCGCTGACCGTCAACACGACAGCCGCCGTCACAATTGATATGATGATCGCTTTTGGCGAGGCGAGCGGAACGTCAATTAGCGGGACGTTAGCCTGCACGGCGATGAAAGGGACAATAACGTGGTTGGTTAGAACCTGTCCGCCCAATGCGCCCAGGCTGATCCCAATCACGCCTAAAATCGTGATTTCAGTCGCTACCAGAGAAAACAGATAGCGGCGCGGTGCTCCGAAAATGCGAAATAAGGCCAAATCGCGCGTCTGCTCGCGCACATTGGTCATAACCATCGTGCGCACCAGCAGCCCAACCACGCTGAGCGAGAGAATACCGTAAATGGACACAAGTGCCTGAAAGAAGATAAAGGCCTCAAAGGTCTCACTCAAGATAGTTGCCCGGGGCAGATTGTAGTTGTAAGACTCGCCAAGGCGGTCTTGAATTTTCTCGGCTAGAGATCGTGCCTGGAAAGCCGCTGTTTGAGGATCACTGTTACTGTAGATGCCTTCATCGAAGGCAACCACGATCCGCTCTGCCAGGCCGGGCAGACCCAGCCAGGCCCGGACATAATCCAGGTCAACAAGGACGCCGTTATTGCCGGCGAGGCCCGTAACACCACGCTGCAAGGCGATCGCGCTGACAGTCAGTGTCGTTCTGGCCTGGCGAGAACTGACATTGGCAGCGCCCTCTACGCCGCGCTGCCTGGGGACGGGCAAGGCGTAACTAACATCGACAGTGTCACCGGGCTTGAGGCCAAAGGTGTCGGCGGTTTCCTGCAAAATCACGGCGTAGCCGGGCTCAAAATTAAGCGTGCCGCTGATAACCTCGAAATCACCCAGGTCGTCGATGGCCCGGTTGAGAGCCACGAATTGGGCGCTGCCATGGAGAGGGCCACCGTCCTCTCCGGTCGTCCCTTCGACCGAAGGGGCAAACGGGGGGGAACTCCGCTCAGTGGACAGTAGAGACGCAGAACCGCCGACGGGTATGACCGCAGTTGAAGAACCGTTTTCGAAGGTCCCTTTCCGGCGCACGACATCCACATTTACGATGCCCTGAATGCGGGGGACAATTTTCTTGACCTCTGCCTCGCCGGCGGCAATGACCGGAATCACAGCACGTTCGTCGATGAGCAAATCTGGTTCGACGTCGTTCTTCGTGATGACCAGGTCGTAATCGCCGGCACTGTTGCTAATTGTGGCGACGTAGAAACGTTCGTAGGTATCCACGGTGGCGTTTAAGGCCACTAAGGCACCCACGCCCACTATCAAAGCCAAAAGCATCAGTACAGTGCGAATCTTACGCCGGTTCAGGCTTTTTAGAACGTATTTTATGGTCACGAATTGATATTATTTATGAGTTTTGTACCACCACTGGAAACTTGACGCTTCAAACAGTTGGAGATTCTACCTTAAAACAGGGTAAATCGCCAAACAGACGTACAGCTCAACTTTCATCAGCATACGTACGATACAAACAGTGTTGTGGAATAATCAAATTCGTGTAAAATCTGCAGCGTATTCCCATTTTCTTTGGAGCCTCTTTTGAACAGCTCAGACGTGCAGGCTGACGACACTGTTCTGTTGATTAGCCAGGATGGAAAGCGATTCTACACCCGGTTAAGACCGGGGCACCGGCAGCATACCCATCAAGGTATTATCGATCATGATGGTCTCATCGGACAGCCGTTAGGGCGCAAGGTTCTATCCAGTACCGGCCACACTTACACCGTGGTCGAACCATCTCTGGCCGAATTAATGAAGGAAATCAAGCGTAAAACGCAAATCATCTATCCCAAAGAGGCCGGACGCATTATCTTTAAACTTAATATTTTCGCCGGGCGGCGCGTTATTGAAGCCGGCACCGGGAGCGGCGCGCTGACCATGGCCCTGGCTCGCTTTGTTGCTCCGACCGGGCGGGTGTTTTCCTATGAAGCCCGCGAGGAAATGTTGCGCAATGCGCAGGAAAATCTGGAAAAAGTGGGTTTGGTGGATGTCGTTGAATTCAAACACCGAAACATCAGCGAAGGCTTTGATGAAACGGGCGTGGATGCCCTATTCCTTGATGTACGTGAGCCCTGGCTCTATTTATCCCAAGCCAAAACAGCTCTAAAGAGCAGCGGATTTTTGGGCGCAATTGTGCCGACTACCAATCAGGTTGCGGAATTGCTGGTAGCCTTAAAAAGACACGATTTTGGCGGCCTTGAAGTCGAAGAGAATCTTCTGCGAACGTACAAACCCATCCCGGACCGCTTGCGGCCGGCTGATGTTATGGTCGGCCACACCGGTTATCTGATTTTTGCCCGCAATGTCGAGCCCGGCACCTTTCCCGAACCGCGTGCCCGTCGCCGGGTGCCGTAGAAATGGGAGCGCGGCTCGCTGCTGGCGAGGTCAAATTAGGCGCAGAGCCGGCAGCACCGCGTTCACATTTGATCAATTTGCAAATCACATTAATTCATGGTTTCATGGTTACTTATCGGATTCGAAGAACTGTTTCCGGCTGACATTCCAAATCTAGCTTTTCGTTTGGTGTTGAGTACCTGGGAATTGGTAATTAGTAAACACAGATATTTGTAAGGAGCCCCAAGTTATGACAAGTCATGATCTCGACCAACTGAGTGTAACAACGATTCGGACTTTGGCGATTGACGGCGTTCAAAAAGCTAACTCCGGACACCCGGGCATGCCGATGGGTATGGCCGATGCAGCATATGTGCTTTGGACCCAATTCTTACGCCACAATCCCAAGAACCCTGATTGGCCGGATCGAGATCGTTTTATACTTTCAGCCGGGCACGGCTCGATGCTCTTGTATAGCCTGTTGCACCTGACCGGCTACGATTTGCCCTTAGAGCAATTAAAACTGTTTCGAAAGTGGGGCAGCCAAACACCCGGTCACCCGGAATACGGACTGACGCCGGGTGTTGAAACAACGACCGGCCCCCTGGGCCAAGGTTTCGCTAATGGCGTAGGCATGGCCATTACCGAGGCCTTCCTGGCGGCCACCTTTAACCGGTCCGGGCACGAAATTGTCAATCATTTTACTTATGCCATCGTGAGTGACGGAGATTTGATGGAAGGCATCTCCCACGAGGCAGCCTCGCTGGCCGGCCATCTGAAACTCGCCAAGCTCATATTTCTATACGATGATAATCACATCAGTATCGACGGCAGTACCGACCTGGCCTTTACCGAAGACCGGATGAAACGCTTTGAAGCCTACGATTGGCACACCCAGCAAATTGATGGTCACGATTGCGATGCTGTGGCGGAGGCTATAAAAGCCGCTCAAGCTGTTACGGATAAACCCTCGATCATTGCCTGCCGCACTACAATTGGCTATGGCAGTCCCCACAAAGCCAACACCGCCGGCGTACACGGCTCCCCGTTGGGGCCGGATGAAGTTCGGCTAACCAAGGAAGCCTATGGTTGGGACCCTGACCGGGAGTTTTATGTCCCTGATGAGGTTTTGGCGCACTTTCGACAGGCAATCGAGGCAGGCGCTGAGCAAGAGGCGGGCTGGAAAGCCAGGTTAGATACCTATGCCAAAGCCTACCCGGCTGAAGTACAGCAATTTCGCCGCGCGCTGTCCGGTGAACTACCGGAAGGTTGGGAAGACGCCTTACCCCTCTTCCCGGCCGACCCTAAAGGCATGGCTACCCGGGCAGCGTCGGGAAAAACGCTGCAGGCCATTGCCCCGATATTGCCGACTCTCATTGGCGGTTCGGCAGATTTGGCTCCAAGCAATAATACATATCTAAAAGATTATCCGGAGTTTGGGAATGATAGTTTCGCCGGGCGCAATTTTCACTTTGGGGTGCGGGAACACGGCATGGTCGGTATCCTGAACGGCATGGCCTTGCACGGCGGAGTGATCCCTTACGGCGGCACCTTCTTGATCTTTTCCGACTACTGCCGGCCGTCTATTCGCCTGGCCGCCCTGTCTCACATTCCGGCCATATATGTGTTTACCCACGATAGTATCGGCCTGGGTGAGGATGGTCCGACCCACCAGCCGGTAGAACACCTGGCCGCTCTGCGGGCTATCCCTAACCTGACGGTCATTCGCCCGGCCGATGCCAACGAAACGGTGCAGGCCTGGAAAGTGGCTCTGGAACATCGAGAAGGGCCGGTTGCCCTGGTGCTGACCCGCCAGAGTCTGCCGGTGTTTGACCGCAGTCACATGGCCGATGCCGCGAACCTGGCTAAGGGGGCCTATGTTTTGTTAGATACGGACCGGATTTACCCGGACGTAATTTTTATTGCCAGTGGTTCCGAGGTGCAGTTAGCTGTAGAGGCTTACCACAAGCTGACGATGCAGGAATTCCGGGTGCGGGTGGTAAGTATGCCCAGTTGGGAGCTGTTTGAAAAACAGCCGGACGAGTATCGCGACTCTGTTTTGCCGCCGACGGTCAAGGCCAGAGTTGCGATCGAAGCCGGGGTCCCTATGGGTTGGGAACGTTGGGTCGGTTCTCAAGGCAGCGTGATTGGCTTGGATCGTTTTGGCGCTTCTGCACCTTATAAAGTCATTTTTGAGCAGCTTGGCTTCACCGCGGATCGGGTGTTGCTACACGCTCTGGAAACGATTGACAAATCGAAAAAACAGTAGGGCAACAAAGTGACAGGTAGCAAGGTGGCAGGCTAAATTCTGCTTTGTTACCATGCTATTATCTAAGTGATGACTCCTATCGAAGCACTCAAGAAAACAGCCGCCGAAAAAGCCGTTGAGCAGGTCAAAGATGGTCTGGTTTTAGCGTTGGGGAGCGGCTCTA
>JBFGLD010000325.1:0-6425 GCA_041576335.1 Anaerolineae bacterium
AAGGCTATTGGGCTGATGTAGGCACGCTGCAAGCCTATTGGGAAGCAAATATGGCCTTGCTCGCCGAAACGCCTGCTCTCGATCTGTACGACCCGGAGTGGGTCATTCATACCCGCAGTGAGGAACAGCCTCCGGTCAAGATTGGCTCGGAGGCCTGGGTTGGCGGCAATTTACTATCTAACGGCTGTGTCGTGGATGGCGTTGTCGAGCGTTCGGTCCTATCGCCCGGGGTTAGAGTTGCGCCAGGCGCTATCGTACGCGACTCGGTGATTATGAATGACACGATCATCGCTAGCGGAGCTAAGATTGAACGGGCTATCCTCGATAAAGATATTTATGTGGGCGAGGGTGCCGAAATTGGCTATGGGGTTGATAACGTGCCGAATCATCGTTATCCGGATCGATTGAATACCGGTTTGACGGTTATTGGCAAAGGCAGCCGTATACCAGCCGGGGTAAAAATTGGGCACAATGTCATCATCAATCCCGGAATGAACGAAAAGCATATCAACGGTGAATTTGTGACAAGCGGAGACACTGTCTGACCCTGCTAAGGAAAACGCCGTAGGCCGGGGAGCTGGCCCTGCAAAGCTGGATGCTGCGCGAAGGGGTAATTCCCTCAAACTCTCCCCTTTTCCTCGTTGACTGAACGATGCCCCGCATCGTCGGTTGCTGTTAAAGCCCTAAATCCAAGAAGCAGTTTGGCAAGGCGCGCGGTTGGGCGCCTTTGCTTTTGCCGGTTGAGGGGCCCGCTACCCTTATCGTCGATTGTAAATATCGCGTATCGTCCAACATTATGTTAAAATCTGGTGACGACACTAGACTCAAAAAGATTTATCGAGTAATATAATTATTGAACTGTTGTGGTTTGTTCTAATTTCTGACGACACAATCAAAATTGGTGGGAACGTGACCTTGCTGGAAGCTCGGTTTTTAGATGGAAACGGTTTATAAGCGCGTAAGATAGTATTTTGAAAAGATTCCGGGAAGGCGCCCACTATTCTGCTGAGACCCATTCTGACAAAACGGAGAGGCGTGTTGAGTAAGCAGCGGAGGTGGCTTTATGCCGGTTAATCGGTTTTATCACGCATTAAGCAAGCTCAATGTAAAGTATTTCGTATTGGCAATCCCGTTTGTCATTTTCTTCTTATTTTCGACCGTATTTAGCGGGTATGCTGCTCCGATATCGTCAGAAGCCTCGAATTTTTCGAAGTTAAACGCGAAATTAGAAGCCTCCACCAACCAGTTGGGCATCCTTAAATCGACTCCTGCCGGCTCTCAATCAATATCAAAAATTGCCTCGACCGCCGTTCCTCACACGATGATGAGCCAAACGAGTATGCTGTCAAGCACCTTGATTTTTTTGCCGGTGGTCTTTAAAGGACCGGCCTACCAGTATTCACCCGATGGGTTCTTGCTTATACCCGTCCTGTATTGGGCGCCGCCAGCGCAATCGGCTGCCGTTAACACCTTAGTAACGCTCACGCCACCCTTGCCGACCGTTTCGCCCGGAGCCACGCCGGTTCCAACAACAGGGCCGGGAACTCCGACGCATACCCCCACGCCCAAGGCTTCGCTAACCCCAACCCCAACAAACACACCGGCACCCGTCTTAATTTCGAATGGCGATTTTGAAGCGGGAGACGACGGTTGGCGAGAGTTTTCGCTGCGTGGACATGATCTCTTTTTTGATAAGAACAATGACGCTCTGCCCAAACTCCCTATCTCGCCCGTAAGCGGCAATTGGGCCGTATGGTTGGGTGGAGATGACAGTGAGCTGTCCTATATCGAGCGGGAAGTACGGGTTCCTTTTGATAGACCCTTTTTAACCCATAAATATTATATTCAATCATACGACCCCATATGTGCCACCGACCTTTTCTCCGACTTTACAGTGCGTACCCAATTTATTTTTGCCACCGCAAGCACCCTGAACAGTTTACAATCTGATCTTGGAGGATTGATTATCCTTGTCAACGGGAATGTCGGTGGCGTTGTCTTTCAACCGTTTGATCTGTGCAGCTCAAAGCAAACCGGCGGCTGGGGTACTGTTGTTTATGATACAAGTTTCTACCGGGGACAGGTCGTAACCATTCGTTTTAAGACTGTCGGCGATTCGCAGGCCACCAGCAGTTGGTTTATCGACGACGTGGGCTTCCGAGCCGATTTCTTCCTTACAACCGGGCAGGATGAGGCTCAACCGCTCTTGTTGGACGGAAGCGTTACCCCTCCTTCAAGCGGCGCTTCGCTGCAAGATCTTGTGCAGCGAAAGAACCGGCAAGACGAGTCGGAGCAGCTTATTCGTAAGTCGCGTTAAGGCAGTTAACTCCGGCTTTTCTTTTCATGCGTTCTTTAAGGCCGTTAGTCCAGTCAATTGCTGTTGCCGGGAGCAGGTGCGGCTTGGCAACGATTACCGGTTGAACACCCGCGTCTGCAATTCGCTTCACTATGTTTCCCTTTTACGGAATTTACCCGGATCTATCATAACTTAACTTAGTGTACTGTTGACAATAAATGTATTTAATGATATACTTATTGTGATTTCAACACTAATGGGGCTCGTTTTCAGCGCTCAATAGTGTAAAAGATACTCTTATCGAGGTGAACCATGAATTACGAACAATTGTTAGCAACCAGCCAACCTTTTTTGGCTTATGTGGCAGCCTGGAAAAGCGGATTGCCGCCGCTGCCGATCACTGAAATGATTGATGGCGACGCGTCCAAAGTGGCCATCATTTCGGTTGATGTGATTAACGGCTTCTGCTACGAGGGGCCGCTGGCCAGCCCGCGAGTCGCCTCAATCGTTGATCCCGTTGTTACTCTCTTTCAAAAAAGTTTCCGGGCAGGCGTGCGTCAATTCGTACTTACCCAAGATGCTCATCCGGAAAATGCGGTAGAGTTTGAAACCTTCCCGGCCCACTGCTTAAGCGGTACCCGCGAAAGTCAGGCTGTTGAAAAAATTCAGCAGCTGCCGTTCTTTGGCGAATTTCAGGTAATTCCCAAAAACTCGCTCAACTCTCTCATTAATACTAAGTTCACACGCTGGCTTGAGGATCATCCCTACGTCGAGACTTTCGTAACCGTAGGCGATTGTACGGATCTCTGCACTTACCAGTTGGCCATGCACTTAAAACTTCGAGCGAATGCTCGCAATGAGCGAGTTCGAGTCATCGTACCGGCGGATTGCATTGAGACTTATGATTTGCCGGTTGACCTGGCTCGACAGATTGGGGCTATTCCCCACGCTGGCGACCTGCTACATCACATTTTCTTGTATCATATGATGTTGAATGGAATTGAGGTGGTGGCTCGCGTGGCGTAGGTAATAAAAATAAGGGGTTTTTGGGGGCGTACCCCTCGCGAAGTATCCAGCCCTACTGGGCAAGCACTCCGGCCTATTGGTCTATTTATTGGGGAGCCCCCAGGCCCCTCTTACGGACGTCAGACACAAAAATGAAAATGTCAGTGTGAGGCCGCAGGCCGAAGCAATCCCCAACATTCACCCTGGAGACTGCTTCGCGCCCGCAGATCGCTCGCAGTGACATGCAAGGCTATTCTTATAGGAGTTAAAAAATGCTTCTGGCAATCTCGATAGTCATCCTCCTGATTTTTGTAGGTGTTGGGGCAGTATGTTTTCGCTACAGCAACACGGTTGTCGTACCCGAGGATCAAGTAGCCGTTACGGTTGACGGCAATGGCTTTATCAAGCGTATCTTGCCGTCTGGCCGGCAGGGGCTTTCGCTCTTTGAGAAAGTCGATTTCTACCTTGAAACCAAGCCGAAGCTGGCCGGAAATCAAGCCCGGGCCATCGTGACCGGCGATGGTATCTTGATGAATGTCAATTGGTCTGGTGTTTATGCGCTCCGGCCAGACCTGATTACGGATAATGTAAGCCAGCGACTGCGGGGTCTGTCCTCTGCTGAAAAGGCGATCGCGCGCAATGTCGATATCGTCTTGCGCGGGCTGATGGGCGATTATCCCGTTCAGAAGATGTTCAAACCGGCCCTTCGGGAGCGGATTGAACGACAGCTATACCGGGCGGTAGCCGACCGTTCAAAACCATTGGGCATCAACTTATTGAGCCTCAACTTACAAGCAATTGATTTGCCGCGCGAGGTAGCCGGGGCGTTGAACAAAGCCAGAGCCCTTGAAGCACTTGATGGGGCTATTCGACACCTGGATCCGACAACGCGCCAGGTTGTGCGCCGGGCGTACCAGCTTGATGGAATTCTCCATTGGGATATGTATCTGCCTGTTCCCACCCGGCCGGCAGCGAAGCGCTTGGAAACAGTGGCTGATTAGCGCGTTATCATTTATAATGCGGTTAAAGTTTCTCAGCCTCAGTTTTCATCCCGAAATCTCTGGGATCCAGTTTGGCTGGGCTCAGTTCCAGGGGCTACATACCACGGATGTGTAGCGTTAGATGTGGAAGATGAAGGCTTAACTGCGGGTCCGAAAATTTTCGAAAAATTCGGTTTCGAAAAGGGAGATGTAACTAGAACTCTATGTCTATTTTTAATAACACGCGTTTGACCAATAGCACCTTCAAACTTGACGTCGAGCGCATGCGTCAAGGATGGTATTCTGATAAATATTTTGTCAACATTGCGCAGACCTTGCAGGTTTTGGCGGCCAATAAATATCGCTTTGCCGGAACGTCGCCGACTTTAGCCAAACAAGGTATCGATCTAACCACGCTGGCCACGGGTGATATCGAGGTGGAAATGCAATTTTTCACCCGTCGCGAACCCAAGGCTCTGGTTGCCGGAGTAGATAAAGCCTTGAGCATGCTGCGTCACAGTACGGGCTACTTCGGGGACGATGGTACGTTTGTTGAAACATGGCAACAGCTGCGAGTTGAAGCCGTGCAGGATGGGATAATGGTTTACTACAACGGCGACCCCCGTCAAGTCCGGCCCATAATTCGGGTTAGAGGGCGCTATCGAGATTTTGCGCTGCTTGAAACGCCAATGCTCGGTGCCTTGGCGCGGGCCAGCCGGATCTCGACCAACGTTTATAATACACTTGAAGCGGCCCGCGGCAAGCCGGTTCTCTTTTTTCCGGCTCGCTTTGATGCGCACGAAGTGCAGGCTGCCGACGGCTACGCGTATGATATCGCCGTTCGCCGCTTTAATCAGGATTATCACCAGCAAGTTGGGTCCTTTGTATCCACCGATGCCCAGGGTGACTGGTGGGGCGGCTTAGGGGGCGGCACGGTGGCCCATTCGGCAATTGCCTGTTTTTTGGGCGATACGGTGGAAGCGATGTTAGCTTTTGCCGCGGTTCGTCCCCCAGATGTACCGCGCGTCGCTCTCGTCGATTTCAATAATGACGCGGTTGGTATAAGCTTGGCCGTGCTAAGGGCTATGTTTGAGCGCTATCAGCTGGCTTGCGAGGCGGGTCAGCTTGACCTAGCCGAAAAGTATAAACTTTTCGGCGTGCGCCTCGATACCTCCAGCAACTTGCGCGATATAAGTGTGCCGCCACTTGGAGACAAAAGGTTGGACAATGGCGTAAACCCTCGATTGTGCTGGACCGTGCGCCAGGCACTGGACAGCGCCTGGGAACGTTGGGCTCTCTCCCCGGCTTGGCATGAGCGGGCTGAGGCGTATTGTCGTAATGTAAAAATCGTGGTGAGTGGTGGTTTTAGCCCCGACAAGATCAGGCGATTTGAGGAGTTAAATGTGCCGGTGGATATTTACGGCGTTGGCTCGAGCTTGATGAGCAACGAGGATGCATTGGGTACCAATACTGATTTTACCGCGGATGTGGTTCGGGTAAAAATTGATGGCAATTGGGTGGATATGGCCAAAGCAGGACGTGTCTCCGCTAACAATCAGGAATTGGAACTGGTCGATTGGACGGTTCTGTGAACTTATCGGCAGCATACCATCATGAAAAAGATGCTCTGAGGAGAGGAGCATCTTTTCTGATCTTAAGGCCAGGTCGATAAGTCCACCGGGTTACTCCGTCCGGTCGCGGCGGAAGGCGAGGAAACCTGTAACCGGCATAATAATGAGGAGGATTGCAGACAGAGTAACAATTGCCAGGGGATTGTCTTTGGGCAAGATGCCGCCGACATCGGGGATAGCGGGAACATCACTGCTGTCCGTCAGCGGCGGCTCAAAGCTGGTGGCGACGCCGGGTAAGTCCATATAGCCGCACATACTTAAATCTTCAATGTCACCCAAACTGATAACCGGCAGCAAATTACCGCTGGGCGTGACCAGCGAGCGAGGGTCAGCCGGACCAACATTACCCCTGTAAAAAGCCAAATCAACTCGTTGGGTTTCTTCCAAACCGGTTGAGTCGATGAAGACGTTTGGGTTGATCATATGAGCGTCAGGGGGCAGTCGGAGGTTGAGCAAAATCGGTCCGGCACCGAGATTTTGAAAATAATAGGCGCCGTTATCATCGGAATTCCA
>JBFGLD010000326.1:0-6410 GCA_041576335.1 Anaerolineae bacterium
AGATCGTACTACAATCGTAGCACTTTTTCCGGTTCTTTAACCCACTTCTAGCTGACGGCTAAAGCGACGGTTTTGCGTGGGTTGGTACCGATGGCACCCCTTCGACCAAGGGGAAGGGCAGCGTTATCATCTATCACAAATTCAAAAGTGATGTATAATACGCGCCATATTACGAATTCGAAGGCTGCTTTATAGACCGTCGGTACGGGCGTTTTATCAGAATGAACCTAAGGCCGTCCAGGAATTTGGGGCGCTGAGGCCACATCAATAAGGAGCGTACCATGTCGCCGATTGCAAATAAGAGCGGTCGAAGACGCGGTGGGAGGCCGGCGCGTATGGCACGCCGCGAGGGAAGCTCGAAAGTTGATGCACCCAGGTATATCACGCGCAAGATACCCTGTTATGAGCTGTTGAATGAGGAGGAATTGCAGCGCATAGAAAATCACGCCGACTGGATTCTCCAAGAGATTGGGATCGAGTTTCGCGGCGATGAGGCCGCACTTCAACTATTCAAGGATGCCGGTGCTTCTGTCAAGGGCGAGCGAATTCGTTTTGACAAGGGACACGTACGGGCGCTCTGTGCGACCGCCCCGAAAGAGTTTGAGATGCATGGCCGCAATCCTAAACGATCAGTCATGTTCGGCGGAAACCGGATCGTGTTTGCCCCGGCTTATGGCCCGCCCTTCGTAAGCGATCTGAAACGCGGCAGAAGATACGGCACGCTCGATGATTTCGAGAACTTCGTGAAACTCACTTATGAAGCACTGTGGCTGCATCATTCGGGCGGCACGCTGTGCGAACCGGTCGACGTGCCCGTGAATAAGCGCCATCTCGATATGGTTTATGCCCATTTACGCTACTCAGAAAAACCGTTTATGGGTTCCGTTACTGCGCCAGAGCGGGCTGAGGACTCGATCGACATGGCGCGCATTGTCTTTGGCCGTGACTTCGTCGAGCAAAACTGCGTCATTCAGGGCAATATCAATGTCAATTCGCCGCTCGTTTATGACGAGACGATGTCCGGATCGCTCCGGGCGTATGCAGCAGCCAATCAGGGTCTGGTCATCTCACCCTTTATTCTGGGTGGAGCCATGGCGCCGGTGACCCAGGCGGCGACCATCGCTCAAGCGCACGCCGAGGCCCTGGTCGGTATTGCCCTGAGCCAGCTCGTGCGGCCGGGTGCGCCGGTGATCTACGGGAATTTTCTAACCACGATGGATCTCAAGTCCGGTGCCCCAACATTCGGCACTCCAGAGTCAGCTCTGGCCTGTCTGGCGACCGGCCAGCTGGCCCGTCGATTAGGTCTGCCGTTCAGATGCGGCGGTCACTATACGGCTTCAAAGGTTGCCGACGCGCAGGCAATGCAGGAATCGGCCGATTCCATGACGCCCGGACTCTTGGCCGGCGCTAATTTTATCTTTCAGGCTGCCGGCTGGCTTGAGGGGGGGCTGACTATCGGTTATGAAAAATTTATGATCGACCTCGATCGCTGCGGCATGATGCACCGTCTGATGGCAGGTCTTGTGGTGGATGACAATGAACTTGCGGCCCATGCCTTTCGGGAAATCGAACCGGGCGGGAATTTTCTTGGCGCCAAGCATACAATGGCCAATTTCGAGACTGCCAACTACAGATCAGACATGGCCGATACGAACTCATTTGAACAATGGCATGAAGACGGAGCGAAAGATACGGAGCGACGCGCTTACGAGCGCTGGAACGCGATGTTGATGGCGTATGAGGCCCCGGCAATTGACGTGGCTGTAGATGAAGCGCTTAGAGATTTCGTGGACAGAAAGAAACAAAGCATACCAGATCAATGGTATTGAAACACGACCACTTTGAAACCGTCACCCATTTTCACTAATTCTCTAACGAGCCCATTTTATTTTGACGAAATAGAATATGTGTTCTAAAATAAAGGCATCTCTCCATTTACCTAATAAGTTAGCATCTCCGAAAACTCACAAAGGAGCAAAAATGAGCGGAGTAAGAGTTTTAGTGGGCACACGAAAGGGCGCGTTCATCCTGGTATCGGATGGCACGCGCGAACAATGGCAGGTCAGCGGCCCTTACTTTGCGGGCTGGGAAATCTACCATTTAAAAGGCTCGCCCGTTGACTCAAATCGGCTGTATGCCTCGCAGTCCAGCGGCTGGTTCGGACAGGTGATCCATCGCTCCGAAGACGGCGGCAAGACGTGGGCACCCGTGGGGAACAAGTTCGTGTATGACGGCACCCCCGGCACGCATCAGTGGTACGACGGCACGCCCCACCCGTGGGAATTCAAGCGCGTCTGGCATCTCGAACCATCCCTGAGCGATCCGGAAACCGTTTACGCCGGAGTGGAAGACGCCGCCTTGTTTCGCTCAACCGACGGCGGCCAGACTTGGCAAGAACTCGTCGGGCTGCGCGGCCACGGCTCAGGGCCCAGCTGGCAACCGGGCGCCGGCGGGCTGTGCCTGCATACGATTCTCCTGGATCCGAGCCATCCCGGACGAATCTTCATCGCCATCTCGGCGGCAGGCGTCTTCCGAACCGACGACGCCGGCCAAACATGGCGACCCGTCAACCGCGGTCTGAAGTCTGAATATATCCCTGACCCGAATGCCGACGTCGGCCATTGTGTTCACCGAATCGCGATGCACCAATCGCGGCCGAATGTGCTGTTCATGCAAAAGCACTGGGATGTTATGCGCAGCGACGACGCCGGCGAGTCGTGGCACGAGGTCAGCGGAAACTTGCCGACCGACTTCGGATTTGTGATAGACGTGCACGCGCACGAGCCAGATACCATCTACGTCGTGCCAATCAAGAGCGACTCAGAGCATTATCCGCCCGAGGGAAAGCTTCGCGTCTTCCGCAGCCACACGGGCGGAAACTCGTGGGAGGCACTCACGAACGGTCTGCCCCAGCGCGACTGCTACGTCAACGTGTTGCGCGACGCGATGGCAGTTGATGCGCTCGATCCGTGCGGCGTCTATTTCGGCACCACAGGCGGGCAAGTATACGCGTCGGGCGATGCCGGAGACAATTGGACGCCTATTGTACAGTACCTTCCGGCCGTGCTGTCTGTAGAGGTTCAGACACTGCCATGATCCGGGTGATACTTCCGTACCATCTGCAAACGCTCGCGCGCGTCGGCGCGGAGGTGAAGCTTGAAGTCGAGAGTCCAATCACGCAGCGCTCAGTGCTCGACGCGCTTGAGGCCCGCTACCCGATGCTACACGGGACAATCCGCGACCACATCACGCAACAGCGCCGGCCGTACTTGCGGTTCTTTGCCTGTAAAAAAGATCTGTCTCATGAGCCGCCGGACGCCCCCCTGCCCGACGCGGTCGCGTCCGGGGCAGAGCCCTTTTTTGTCATCGGGGCCATTGCCGGCGGCTAGCCTGACTGGAATCGTCGAAGCTTGCCACGTTCGTTCAGCTGCGAACGGCCATCTATTGAGCTCTAACTTGCATGAATAATGAACAAACTGCCCGACGTGCCAAACGAGTCCAAAGCGAGCCGGCTTATTGATTTAGCAAAGCTCTTTCGCCGGCTATGCCGGTTCTACATGAACTATCACGTCGTTAGTCCCAAGCTCCCGGGCCAGGCGCTGTTGAGCCACGTGCCCCAGTCGATGGGCTTCGATAAGCGGCATCTTGCCATCAACTTGGATATGCAAATCTAAATGAGTTACCTGATCGGTGCCCCGGCTGCGAATTTTGTGGCAAGATTCTACGCCGTCAACGGACAAGGCAATCCTTTTGACGATGGTGGGATCGAGCACGGCTCGATCGGCCAAAATATCTGAGGCCCGGCGCACAATTTGCCAGCCGGTATGGCCAATCACGCCCACAATAGCCAGGGCAGCGACCGTATCGATCCAAGGCCAGCCAAGTTTGACCGCAATCAGGCTCAGCAGAACCGATAGTGACACATATACATCCGATCGGGTATGGGCAGCATCGGCGAGGAGCAAACTACTGTTTAATTGCTCCCCACGCTTTCGCTCATAGGTAGTAATGACGAGATTAAGGGTAATCGTGACGATCATTACCACAAAGCTGAGGGTGGTGATCTGTGGAACACTGCCATCAACCAGCCGGGTCAAGACACTCTTGAGAACGTTCCAGCTGGTTAGCAATAAGAGCAAACCGATTCCCAAAGTAGCAAACGTTTCATACTTCTGATGACCATAGGGATGGCTCTCGTCCGGTGGTAAATTGGCAATTGTCGAACCGATCAGGCCTATGATGTTTGACGAGGCATCCATAGCTGAATGAAAACCATCCGCCAGCATACTGATGGTGCCGGTGGCCAGACCCACGGCGATCTTTGCGCCGGCCACCAGCAGATTAACGACCAGCGTCTGCCATAAGACTCGGTTGACAGGATTTTTGGGTCTGGTTGTCTGTGGGCCGGAAAGGTACTGCCGGTCAAACTTAATAGGATTTAGCATCGTTAAGGCTCCCGACAAGAAAATTTCTATTTACGCCAATCAATGGCAGCTTCACAGCTCGGCGTTTGGTCGCATTGTCAAACATCCCTTTCGATCGTACGTCACTTTTAGGTGATAATCAATAGCTCGCTGTTAACTTTTGCTTCAGCCTCGCCTAACCAGATTTTCAGCAGTCGCTAATTTTGTTTTTAGCGGCAGCAAAGATGAATTTTTGTTACCAGTTTTTTACAAAGCAGCAGAAAGAGTATAATCATTCACCAGACAGTGGTTGGAGCTGGCCTGACCCTTGGGCCAACCATTAGGCAAGCCGCGAGGCAAGACGATAGGTATGACAAGATCTTCAAAGTTGTGGCTTTTGTTATTCTTGAGCATTACCGTGTTGGCCATTATTATTCTGGCGGCGGGGTTGCCGGAATTCCGGCTGCTGCCGGCGCAACCTTTTCCTTATGCTCTATTCTTTGACAACTCATCGTTCAGTTCCCCCAATACGCCTTTACCCGGTCTCCCGGCATCAGCGCTCGAGTTGGCCGTACTCTTGGGAATTCTGTTTTTGGCCCTCGTGTTGGTCCTCTGGATCATTACTTTTATCATCAGGCCCAAAGCCCGCAAACGTATGCTTACCCGGATCATCACATATTTCATTTTACTTTTACTGATGTCCGGTTTGCTTAACGTGATGCGACAGTTGGCTCCAAACTTGGTCAACGCACCGGATCGTTCGACTGCAGGCTCGCTGCCCGAGACACCCTTTTCGGTTGAAGATATTCCGACGCCGCCTACCTTTGTTCTCCAACCACCTGTCTGGTTAGCCCCACTTATCACCCTCATTCTCGTCAGCCTTCTCCTGGGCACATTCTGGTTCTTGTGGCAGCGGCGGACCATCGACCCGCTTATCCCCGGCCAAGGTGGGCCACTTAAGTTTTTGGTTCAGGAAGTACAGCTGGCCGTCGAGCAGATACAGCGAGGAAGTGATGTGAGAGATACGGTTCTAAGCTGCTACCAAGCCATGAATCAGGTCCTCAAAGAGCAGCAGGGTATTCAGCGTCAAAAAGCAATGACCGCCCGGGATTTCGAACATCATCTCGTCGAGTTCGGTTTGGGAGACGACCACATCCGGCGTTTGACTCGTCTTTTTGAGAAGGTGCGATATGGCGCCAAGCCAACAAGCCCTCAAGAAGAGTCGGAAGCCATAGCTTGCCTGACCGCTATTGTGGAGGCGTACGGTAGGGCAATATGAGCAATCAATGGCTTCCGTTTGGCGTTATCCTGGTGCTAGCCGGCGTATTAACGCTGGTGATGCAAGAGTTTATCAATGAATCCGTTATCCTGCCGCTGCTCTACCTAGTTTGGATCGGGCACTTGATCCTCAAGAGCATCCCGCAGGAGATTATTTGGAGTCTATTTTTGGGAGCTGCGGCCATTTACATCTGGAAAAGTGTGTTTACCAAACGAAAGCAAGGCAAACGGCATTACCGACCCTTCAAAAAACAGCCAGGATACATCGAAAGTTGGCTCAAATTGATTCGCCAGGCTAAACAAGAAACTTATTACCAGTGGCGACTGGCCCAACGCCTGCGCAAACTGACGCTGGAGGCCCTGGCGCACGATGAGCGACTGACACGCCGGCAAATTAGGCGCCGTTTAGCCAACAACCAGTTAGATATTCCAGCCGAGATTCAAGCCTACCTTCGGGCAAGTATCACCTCATTTGTTCACTTGCCGGGGCGTCCCCACCGCTTTTTTCGGCGGCGGTCTCAACCTTCGCCACTTGAACTTGAACCGGAAAAAGTTGCCCAGTTCTTAGAAGAGAGATTCAATTTATGATCATTGACCCGACTGCTGTGGCAGGGCTGGGCAGCCGTGTTATCCGAGAAGTTGAGCGAGCCATTGTGGGCAAACGCCCTGTTCTGGAAGATATAATGGCCGCTATTTTGGCCGGCGGCCATATCTTGCTTGAGGATTACC
>JBFGLD010000327.1:0-6400 GCA_041576335.1 Anaerolineae bacterium
AGCCTGTAACAGAATTTGTTGCTCGACGGTCATTTCATTTAGGATTTGCAGGAGTTGTTGGGCTTGAGGCGCAGACTCGGTTCTAAACAAATATAAATCCTCATAGGCCCGCTCCCCTTCATTGATTTCAAATATCTGGAATGGCAGGTCAAAAAGGTTTTCGCGGGCTAGGGCAATGTTATCTAACCTGGCCCGTTGCTCTGCGCTTAATAAATCCTTTCTCTGGCGCATATTTTCCCAAGCGGCTGTATTAAAGGGCAATCGGCTCATATACCCTGATTTAAAGGATAGGTCGTTCACGGCAGCGTAGGCGTGTAAATCCGTCATCATGGCCTCAAAAGAAGTTTGAAAATCGATCATGTTATTTAGCAAATCAATGCTCTCAATTGAGGTTTCACGCTGCTTTTGTAGTTGAATGATGTGGCCCATATCAACAAGGATGGGCACACTCAAGGGGCGAACCTGTGAATGATAAATACTTAAAGCCGGTTGATTTTTGCGAGAGTTGTTGTGCAGTTCAAACAGTTGTTCCGAAAGGACTGACCAAGTTTCAAAAATAGCCCTCAGTTCGGTCAGGCGACGTTCATTTTCTGGCTCGGGCGCGGCTAAGGCCAGTTGCTCCATCTCAAGCAGGTTTTCGTCAAACCGTTGCTTGGCTTGATTGTAATCATCAATCAGTTGGGGGTTCCCCAACACCAAATGGCCCCGAAGATTGGCCACCATCTCCAACAAGCTGGCCTGCGCCTGAGCCGAAGCCAGGGCCGATGGAACCCGTAAATCTCCGGTAAGATTAATATTTGTGGTGGCTTCCCGGCTGCCAATAAAACTGAGGATGACAACCAGAAAGGTTAAGATGACCAGAATGCCAAAGCCGATATTGAGCTTCCAGCCGATGTTAAGTTTGTTGAGAATCTTAACTCCCGGCAAACGGGCTAAGCGATAAGCAAGACTATCATTTGAAAAAGGGGCAATAGACGCGGTGTCAGGCGGTAGGGATGAGTTAATCATAGAAAGACTCCCTGAAATCGTAAAAGTTAACCCAACCTCAAAAGCCGAGTGAGGCCCGGTAGATTTCTGCTTGTTTTTCCCGGTCTAACCGATTGGTTAGTTCTTCAAAATCAAGAACGGTTTCTTGTAAGGCTTCTTTCGGGGTTAATTGTCCTTGGGCGGCTTCAAAAAGGTGAATGTCTAAGGCGGTCCAATAACTAAATGTGCCGGGGATGCGGAGATAAGGGAACTGCAGTTGATTATCAAAATTATTAAAATAAGCTTTAGAGTATTCTCGAATATCTGCTTCATGCCAACCGACTGCGATATAATTCTCAATGGTGGCTGTGCCTTCTGGGGGTAAATAGTGGCTAAGGCGCCCAGGGTCTATCCCATCCCACCCCCGAGCCACGTAAATGAGAGATTTTTCTTTAACCGCCATCAACGCTAACAGATAGTAGGTGGCTTCCGGAGCGTCAGAAAACTTAGAGATTACCCCGGACCACGACCCACCCGTCGTATTTCCGACCCGATTTGGCTCATCAGTCGTTACCCATTCACCTGTAGCGATATTGTAATAGGCGTTTGTCCCAGGCAAATGTGCGGTTCCAATTTTTCCTTTTACTAAACTGCCCTCTTGTTGGGCCAAGGCTGCCAGGTCTCCCCAGGTAAACGTTAAAGCTGCTTCGCCCTGTAGAAAATGGTCCCAACTTTGGCCCAAATCCCAACCGAGCATTTCTCTGGGGCCAAATTGAATAAGCTCAACCATTTTTTCTAAGGCCCGAACGTGACCGGGGCTATCCAACAGAGGCTGCATTGTATCTGGGTCAAACCAGTATTGATTGGGATTCTCTGGACCAATGATAAAAGGGGCCGAAAAAGACATGAAGTGAAACATACCCTGCCCCCCCACCTTTAGATGCATCGTTAAGCCATTGTCGGAAGTGCCGTCGCCATTCAAGTCCTTACCATTGAAAAATTCGGCCATATCCCGAAACTCATCCCAGGTTTTGGGGACATCCAGGGGATAGCCGTATGCTTCTTCGAACGAAGTTTGGTGTTCAGGGTTTTCAAACAGGTCACGGCGATAGTACATGACCTGACCGTCGTGGTCATTGGCAACCATGTATTTCTTGCCATCATATTCCAGGAGAGTACGAAGCGCAGGTTGCACATCCTCAATATCCCAGACAGGAAAACGTGAATCATTGTAGAAATCGTCGTAAGGTAAGAGAAAATCTTGGGCGACCAAATCACCTAGCCACCAAGCGCCCGCAATTGAGGCATCGTATTGACCACTACCGGTGGTTAAGTCACTAATTAAGCGGGCGAAATGTTCATCAAGCGATACCTCAACAATGCGCAGTTCGGCCCCTGTCGCTGCTTCAAATTCTTGGCGTACTTCATAAAAAGGGCCGGAAATTGGCCCTGTGGCCCCGCCTCCACGATTAAGAATCACGGTAACTGTTTGGCCTGCAAAGGAACAGTTACCAGGGGCACAAGGTGTGGCAATTACCGGTGGGGTAAGATTACCTACCTCAACAACTGAGGGTACTAAATCCAGGCTTTTAAGGGGTTCATTTGTTTGAGTGACGACTGTTGGGGTTGCTGTATTTTTGATTGTTGGGGATGGTGTAGTGGCTCTACAAGCAGCTAACAAGAGCATCATAAATGAAGAAATTATAAACATGGTTTTTAGGATAACCATTCTTTTGCCAAAAATGTTATCAATCTAAACTGATGATGCCCTTACGAAGCGCATACTTGACCAAATCGGTGACATTATGGATTTTTAGCTTGTCCATCAAGTTAACCCTATGAACGCCAACCGTTTTTAGGCTGATTTGGAGGTGTTCGGCAATTTCTTTATTTGAATAACCTTCAGCAATTAGCTGCAACACTTCACGTTCACGTCCAGTCAGTTTGTCATAACTATCTTTGGCATTGGCTGTTCTTGACATCCGCAAGTATTCCTCAATGACCGGTTTGGAAATAGACGGGTTGAGGTAGAAATCACCTCGATGAACAGTTTGAATAGCCGATATTAGCTCTGTAGGGGCTGTTTGCTTGACCAGATAGCCTGAAGCACCCGCTTGCAGAAATTGAAAGATGTATTCCTCATTGGTGTGCATCGTCAGAATTAATATCTTAATCTCAGGAAACCATTTTTTAATCTGACGGGTTGCCTCCAGACCGTTAAGTATAGGCATGGTATGATCCATTAGTACAATATCAGGTCGCAGATTATCAGCTTTTTCTATAGCATCTCGACCGTTTTCAGCCTCTCCAACCACTTCAATACCTGCTTCGGCATCAAGTAAGGAACGAATACCTTTGCGAACAATGGTGTGGTCTTCAGCCAGTAGAACTTTTAATGTGTCCATTTTCTTGCTCCAGCGGGATTTCGATAGATAACTGGGTTCCCTGTTGCGGGGCTGATTGGATATTGAATTTGCCTCCCAGTAAAATGACTCGCTCTCGCATTCCGACCAACCCCATACCAGTTTCCGGCATTTCTCGATCGAGTACGTTTACGACATCAAAACCTTGGCCATCATCTTCGATATACGCAACAATAACAGCCTCTCTACGCCGCAAGAGCAGACGCACCTTCGTCGCCTCAGCATGTCTGGCTACATTGGTTAACGCCTCTTGCACAATGCGATAAAGGGCTGTCTCTATCGCTGGTGATAATCTTTCCTCAATGTCAATGACTTCAAAATCGGTTTCGATGTTTACCCTTTTTGCATACAGATTGATATACCAGTGCAGGGTTGGGACTAAACCAAGGTCGTCCAACGTGGTCGGGCGTAGATTAAACGAGAGTTCCTGGATCCGCTCTAATATTTGATTGGTTAACAAATTGGCCTCGGCCAATCGTTCGCTAATGTTGGGGTTGTAATCCGGGGGCAACGCCTGCTCTATGGCAGACAGATTGATACTAATAGCTGTCAGGGCTTGGCCCATTTCGTCGTGAAGCTCTCGGGCCAACTGCTTTCGTTCAGCCTCCTGCACCGCTGTCAATTTTTGGTTCAAGGCCCGAAGTTGGAGGCGTTGTTGGCTGACAGCTTCAAATAAGCGTTCTTTCTCTACCCGGCTGCTCATCTCAAGTTGTTTATTTTTCTCCTGCAAGCTCAAAGTTAAATCTTGAAGTCGCAGATGGGTTTTGATGCGGGCCAACACTTCTTCCTGGTGCAATGGTTTGGTAACATAATCCACGGCCCCCACTTCAAACCCCTTAACTTTATCCTCCACACCGGTCAGCGCAGTCATGAAAATCACGGGGATATCTTTGGTAGTCTCACCAGCTTTTAGCCGCCGGCAGGTTTCCAACCCGTCCATATCCGGCATCAGGATGTCCAATAGAATAATATCAGGTCGGCTATACTGAACCCGTTTGAGCGCAGTTTTGCCGCTGCGGGCCACTCTAATCCCAAAGCCATAGCTCTGCAAATAATCAACAACGACACTTAGATTCGCGGGATTGTCATCGACAATGAGAATATTGTAATCTTGGAAATTGAGTTCGGAATTACTTTTTATTTGCAAACTCACCTGCCTTCTCTCGCTCTTCATAGTATACCAGATCGGGGAAGGTGTTGAAAATTGGCAAATTACTCAGTTTTTTTAGAAAAAGACCCTATTATATGGAATTATTCAAAGAGCTAAATAGTCTGAAGGGGTAGAGCCTTGTGATGATGATAGAAATAAGGTGCCTTTTCACAATTAAATAAGCATTTTTCCAATAGTCACGGTAAGTAGGGTATTATATACTTGAGGGTAAGGTTTCACTAGGAGGTGGAAAAGATGACTGTCCGTGACCCCCCGTATAAAGTCCAATTTATGTAAAAATAAAAAGGAGATACTGACAAGCTTGGTCGTGAGCAGCATCTCCAAATAGAGCATAATGTCAAGCGGCAATCCCGGCACGGTTTTGTATAGGGTTGCCCTAATCTCGCATCATGGCAGGCGCCATTATACCACAAAATGGTGCGAGGGATAGCAGTCAAAAATAATTCACCAACTATAAAATTAACAAAGATGAATTCTTATCAAGGAGGATGAAAATAATATCATGGATAGTTCAAAGATATCAGTAAGCATCGTCCCTCAACATCTCCTGCACTGGACAAAGTTTATAGCAATATCTGTTGCTATCGTACTCGTGATAACCGCTTGTGGCGGAGACTCTGCTCCCGCTCCGGCAGCTGAGGAGCCGGTCGCAGAAGAAGAAGCTGCTCCTGTAGAAGAAGAAGCTCCCGCCGAAGAAGAAGTGGCGGAAGAAGAGCCGGCTGCGATGACCGATGAGGAGATCATCGTTGGTCTGATTACCAAGACCGAAACGAACCCTTTCTTTGTCAAAATGAAGGAAGGGGCTCAGGCTAAAGCGGATGAACTGGGTGCAACTCTGATGACAGCGGCCGGTACGGTTGATGGCGACAACGAAAGCCAGGTCACCGCCATCGAGAATATGATCGTGGCCGGCGCGCAAGGAATTCTGATTACCGCGAATGACACCTCCGCCATCGTGCCCAGCATCGAGAAGGCTCGTGAAGCTGGGGTGGTGGTTATCGCCTTAGACACCCCCACCGTCCCGGAAGATGCCACCGATGCCCTGTTTGCCACGGACAACTTCCAGGCTGGCATCTTGATCGGGGAGTATGCAAGAGCTGTAATGGGTGATGAGCCGGTCAAGATTGCCCTGTTAGGCTTGACTCCGGGCATCACTGTCGGCGACCTGCGACAAGGTGGTTTCCTGGAAGGGTATGGTATCTCCGAGGATGACCCCCAAATCATCTGTGCCGAAAACACCTTGGGTGACCAGGCGATGGGTCAAACCGCGATGGAAAACTGTCTGTCCAGAGACCCTGAAATCAACGTGGTTTACACCATCAACGAACCGGCCGCCTTTGGAGCCTACACCGCCATCAGCAACATTGGGCGTGAAGATGAGGTGCTGATCGTCTCGGTCGATGGTGGCTGTGCCGGAGTTGAAGGCGTGGTGAGAGGCGAGATTGCCGCTACCTCGCAGCAGTATCCGTTGAATATGGCCTCTTTAGGCGTAGAAGCCATTGTTGAGTATGCCAAAACCGGTAACGCACCGTCTGGCTACACCGATACCGGCGTGACCCTTATCACCGACAACCCGGTTGATGGTGTTGACACTGAAGGCGTTGTCTTTGGTATTGAAAACTGCTGGGGCGAGCCGAGCGATGGCGCCCTTGAAGCAGCCCAAGCCGCTGAAGCCGCCGCCGGTGGTGAAGAAGCCGCCCCGGCCGAGGAAGAGGCGATGACCGATGAGGAGATCATCGTTGGTCTGATTACCAAGACCGAAACGAACCCTTTCTTTGTCAAAATGAAGGAAGGGGCTCAGGCTAAAGCGGATGAACTGGGTGCAACTCTGATGACAGCG
>JBFGLD010000328.1:0-6393 GCA_041576335.1 Anaerolineae bacterium
TCATTGTTAGCGTTTTTTCTTGGTTTATCAATTGACCAGCAGAAACGAATCTTTTGGCGAGTCCGTCAGGTGATAACAACTACATCAAACTGATTGACCCATATCGGCATCAATGATTCGGCTTGAAACATCAAAAGTTGGCCGAACGTGGCCAGACCAAGTCCCATTGTATGATAAGTTCTCCTTCTGGATACCCGTGACAGATTGGCCTGAAATACGGGTTGAACTCAGGGAGGTCGTTTTCAACCTAATTTAGGGCCCACACTTGTTCCTGTTGGAGCTTCACATATGCGCACAGTTAGTTATTGGTTATTATTAATGATGATCCTTATGATACCCTGGGCCAATTTTCTCACATTACCTGGCTTAGGTACAGCAAGCCGGTCTATGGGAATCCTTGCTGGCGTCTTTTGGCTATTCACGGTTCTGGTAACGGGTAAAATTCGCAGGATTAGCCCGTTCCATCTCTTGGTTATTCTCTTTTTCTTATGGAATACCGTGAGTTTGTTGTGGAGCAGAGACCCCGACAGCACCGTGTCCCAAGCCATTACGTATATTCAAATGGCCATCTTTTCTCTGATGCTCTGGGATCTGTGCACGACGCGGGCAGCCATAAAAGCGGGCCTCCAAGCATACGTGCTCGGTCTAACGGTCCCGATTGCCAGTACGGTCACCAATTTCATTGCCAATGTCGGGACTGAATATGCCCTTTATGGTCGCTATTCTTCATCAGGTAACAATACCAATACCACCGCCATACTGCTGGCCATCGGCTTACCTTTGGCCTGGTATTTGGCTGCCTCAGTCGGTGAAGGCAAAATAGGACAGATGCAGCGGTTGGTGAACTACATCTACATTCCGGCCATCACGTTTACCATAATTCTCACCGCTACTCGATTTGCGGTGATTATGTCGGTGCCCGCCTTTTTATTCGGACTTGGCACCTTAACCAAGCTCAAGCCCATTTCACGTATCTTGATCTTCGTCGTTCTAATAGCAGCCACTGTTACGCTGGATTTTAAGATTCCGCAGACATCTTTGCAGCGGCTAGGCACGATTGACGATGAAGTTCGAGGGGGTGATCTCAATGATCGTACCGAGTTATGGAGTAGAGGCTTCGATATTTGGCTTGAACACCCGATATTGGGTGTTGGCAGTGCGGGGTTCGATTCGGCGGTAGCTCCGATCTATGGTCGACCAAGAGCAGCCCACAATTCTTTTGTTGCCATCTCAGCAGAGCTTGGCATCATCGGGCTTGGCCTATTTGGACTTATCCTGGTCACGGCCGTTCTTATGGCCTGGGGTCACCCCACAAAATTGGACGCCTTGTTCTGGCTGACCGTGCTCATAACCTGGGGTCTGGGCAATCTGGCCCTGACCTGGACGTATAGTAAGCCAACGTGGCTGTTGCTGACACTGTTGGCAGCGAGTGCCAGCCTATCCCCTCAGCCAGACAATTCCGGGTCACACGTTATGCCTTCGAACAAATATACCGCCACGATACCGCAAGCCCCAATCTAAACGATTCAAACTCTCCAACCAACGCTGGATCATAACTCATCGGATTGGTTGGAATTCAAGAGACGGATAAATATGAAAGACACTAATCTAATAGCACTCGGCGTCGAACGGAGCTAGACCCATGGGCATAAAAGATCCTGATGGCCTCCACAGATTCCGGACCCCAAGCCGGGTCCTCTCGCTCTGGGGCGCCGACGACCCTACCGTACAGCGGCAGGGATTTCTCAAACGGCTCAGGCGAATAAATGCTGAAAGAGTGCGATTATACTTTGAACGAAGGGGCGAGTGGTTGCGGCGGTGGCGAACGCCACACCCGATTACAGACAGATTCCCGGTCTTTGTCTTCGGTTCAAATCGTTCGGGAACCCAGATGGTATGTGAAGCCATCGGCAAGTCCCCGCATGGCTGGGACTACCAGGAGAGCGAAGCCAACATCGCCTTCAAAGATTACCAGCTCCGGGCGGATTGGCTGATCAAGTGGCTGATCCGTCTTTCGCCGACCCCAATCATTAGCTTTGGAAATATCCTGGATTCCCAGTTCGCTGATAATTTGCTTGCGCGCTTCGAGGGGGCGCAAGCAATTTGGGTCTACCGCCGTTATGAGGATGCGGCGAACTCCCCCGTCCATTAGTGGGGCAACCATTTCAAGGATGACATGGTACGTTGGGTAGCGTGTGGCGAATTGGAGAGGCTCGGTGCCCGAGGCAAGCGTATAAGCAATGATACAGTGCAGCTCTTTGCCAAGCTTTTTCGCGAGGATCTCTCCAACGAGGATGGGGCCTGCCTCTACTGGTACATGCGAAACCGGCTCTACTTCGATCTCAACCTTCACCTGGATCCGCGTGTGCTGCTCGTACAGTACGAGGCTACCGTCCTGAACCCGGAGAACGCATTCCGGAGGATTTTCGGCTTTCTAGGCATCCCCTATAACCCCAGGAGCATCGATGGCATTTTCGCAAGCTCGGTGGACAAGCACCCATGGCCGGGCATTGATCCGCACATCCTAGAGGTTTGCGACGCCCTCAAGAGACGGCTCGACACGCATTACGCCGAGACGAAATAACAACTGAAATACCTCCAAAACCCTAATAATTTGCTTTCACTGCTGGGTTTATCATTGCTTTCATCCTTCTGCATTTTTTACGAGAGCCAAAACAAATGCCCATGTTCAAGGACTGCTCACTGCCACGCCAATTGCTTTTGCCGTTTGCCTCCCTGTGGTATTTGTCTCGCTGCCCAAGCTGCCCAGCCTCGCACGCCCTGACTTCGAGACGAGCCCTTACGAGGTGCCGGTCACACTTCCTGCTTGTGACGAGAAGGCTCTCAATTAATATCGAAAAAGAGAAAGGGTCTAATTCTGTCTTATGATCAACACCCATAAACGATTAGCAATTTTTTTGCCCGCCCTATATGGGGGTGGGGCCGAGCGCACCATGCTTAACCTGGCTCAGGGAATTGCCGAGCGCGGGTACACTGTAGATCTGGTCTTGGCTCAGGCTGAAGGACCTTATTTGACAGAGATACCTAAATCGGTTCGGTTAGTTGATCTAGGCCAGGGGCATATTATTGACAGGAACCGCACTCTGACCCGGTTGCCGGCACTTGTACGTTACCTACGACAGGAACAACCCGATGCCATGCTTTCAGCCTTGAATCGTGCAAACTTTGCCGCGCTCTGGGCACGACGATTGGTGGGTATCCCCAGGCGCGTGGTGATCAATGAGCAAAATACACTCTCTCAGGATGCACTAAATGCGCAATTTCGCCTTGCCTGGTTATTACCCTATTTGGCCAAATATTTCTATCGCTGGGCCGACAGTGTCGTCGGCGTATCACAGGGTGTGGTCGACGATCTCGTTCATACGGTGGGTGTCCCGAAGCAACTCGTCAAAGTAATCTATAATCCCGCTATCATGCCGGGTATACGCGAGAAGGCGCAAAGTCCCCTCGATCATCCTTGGTTTCAACCAGGGGAACCGCCGGTATTGCTGGCAGTGGGGCGGTTGACGAAGCAAAAAGACTTCACCACTTTGATCAAGGCTTTCGCCGTGGTGCGCCAATCCAAATTTACGCGTTTACTTATCCTTGGCGAAGGTCCGGAACGCCAGATGCTTGAGGCATTGATACGGCAACTTGATTTAGGGCAAGATATTAGCTTACCCGGCTTTGTCGAAAACCCCTACGCGTATATGGGTCGCGCCTCTGTCTTTGTCCAGTCGTCGCTCTGGGAGGGTTTACCAACTGTCCTTATGGAGGCTTTGTATTGTGGCGCACCTATCGTTGCCACCGATTGTCCAAGTGGTCCTCGCGAAATCTTAAAAAACGGGGAGATTGGCCGTTTAGTGCCGGTCGGTAATTACATAGCGTTGGCCGAAACCCTGGTAACGGCGTTGGATGGTAAAGTTCCTCGGCCTTCACGAGAAAACTGGCAGCCCTACACCCTAGAAACGATTGTTGAGCAATATATCGATATACTACTGGGTGATTAAGCGCGTCAAGAACGAACTATTGGCCATCGCTGATTACGTTCTTTGTGATGTTTTATACAGGGATAATGGTAGTGTCTCTTCTGGAGACATTGATGCAAACTGAGTTCATAATATGAAGAGGTCGAATATGTTGAAACAAAATAAGATTTTGGCCAGACATACCCACAGCAAATCGCCTAAAAACCATAATGCGCCTAGGTTATTGGCGGTCGGTCCTTTACCACCGCCACCAGATGGTCCCAGCGTCTGCTTCCAGGTCTTCTGCAACGAGAGCAACCAAAGGGCCGACTTCGGGGATATCCAGATAATCGATTCGTCTCCCAGACGACTAAAGGACGAACAAACTCGCAAAATCTCAGCAGCGAATTTCGCCCAGGCCGTGCGTATTCTCTGGCCGTTTTGCCGGCAGGTGATCAGCGTAGACCAGGTTTTGATTTTTGGCTCCAATGGCTTTTTGCTTTCGATGGCTTCTTTACTTCTTGGGATCGCCAAGCTCACGCGCAAGCCTTGCTATCTTCGGGCGTTTGGTGGCTCGTTAGACAGGTATTATAGTAATTTGAGGCCGTTGTTCCGCCGACTATTGGGGTTGACTCTACGCCACGCCGATGGCCTGATCGTGGAAACAGAATTGCTCTACGATTTTTTTGTCGCTTTGATCGGCGATAAAGTTCATCTAGTACCTGGTTACCGCTCTTTACCTGCTTTGGATAACCCTGCCCCAAGTTCATTGAGAGGATCCACAGAAGAGCTGCGCCTAGTCTATCTTGGTCACGTCCGCGAAGAAAAAGGCGTGCTTGTACTGCTTGAAAGTCTAAGGACCCTAGACTCAAGTACACGCGAAACACATTGTGATATTTTTGGACCGGTATACGATTCCTTCACTGAACGCTTTGAGCAGGAACTGACCAGAACGCATAATGCCACGTATAAGGGTATTCTAAACCCAGCAGACGTTATCCCCACTCTGCGCAACTACGATGCTTTGGTTTTTCCCTCGTACTATGAGGGAGAGGGTCATCCGGGGGTCGTCATTGAAGCCATGATTGCGGGTATACCGGTTATTACAACGGCGTTCCGGTCAATTCCTGAGCTTATTGACGATCGAGTCAATGGGTTGTTGGTGGCGCCTCAAGACGCGAAAAGTTTAGGAAAGGCGATTAGGACGATTTTGGATGACCGTCGTTTGACAGCAGAAATGGGTAGAAGCAACTGGGAGAGACGTACCCGTTACGATGCGCGCCAGGCAGTGCCCCTCATATTGCAGCCACTGGGTGTAGGTACTAAATCTGCCGCACCCCCGCATGTAGCAGCACCCGAGGTAAATAGTTGAGCAATTTAGCAGATATCAAGATGGAGAATTAGTGATGAATATTGCGATACTGGGTCTAGGATATGTCGGTTGCGTTTCCGCAGCGTGTCTGGCCCAACAGGGACATCACGTCATTGGCGTTGATGTGAATCCTTTAAAAGTAGACTTAATTGATCAGGGCAAGAGCCCAATTGTTGAAAAATATATCAGTGAGATTATCTCCGACGTTGTGTCTAAGGGGCGATTAACAGCCACCGAAGATGTGGTTGAAGCGATTGCCCAGTCCGAAATATCGCTGATCTGCGTTGGCACGCCTAGTCAGAATAACGGTAGTCTGGATCTCCAATACATAAGCGCTGTGTCACGAGACGTGGGACGCGCTTTGCGCCAATGCAACGATTATCACATTGTGGCGGTTCGCAGCACAATGTTGCCCGGCAGCATTGAGTCTACGGTCATTCCGCTATTAGTGGAAGAATCCGGCAAGCAGGTTGGCCAAGATTTTGACGTGTGTATTAATCCGGAATTCTTGCGCGAGGGATCGGCCGTAGACGACTACTATCACCCTCCGTTTACCTTGATCGGGGCCCAGCATCAACGCAGTGGTGATCTTATAGAATTATTGTACCAAGATATCGATGCTCCCGCTATCAAAACGGACATTCGGACGGCGGAGATGATAAAGTATGTCAGCAACACGTTTCATGCCCTTAAGGTGAGTTTCGCCAATGAGATTGGGCTGTTATGCAAAGCAATGAACATCGATAGCCATAAGGTGATGGATATCTTTGCCCAAGATAAGCAGCTAAATATCTCGGCCAAGTATTTGCGACCAGGATTTGCCTTTGGCGGGTCCTGTTTGCCTAAAGACGTGCGTGCGCTCCTATACCAGGCCAAATCTTTGGATCTCGATCTGCCGGTATTGCAGGCCGTACTGCCTAGCAACAAACAGCATATTGAGCATGCATTTCGCACTATTCAGCACAACGGACGAAGAAAAGTTGGTATTCTCGGTTTGAGCTTTAAGGCCGGCACCGATGATTTACGCGAAAGTCCAATGGTGCATTTGGTAGA
>JBFGLD010000329.1:0-6386 GCA_041576335.1 Anaerolineae bacterium
GCAGATGCTTGTGGCCTACAGTGCCATGCTGCTCGGCACGCTCCTGAATCTGTATGTGCCCCAAGTGATCAAGACGGCGATCGACCAAGGCCTGGCTGCCGGCTATGGGCCGGCCCTGTTCTGGGCAGGCGGTGTGATTTTGGGGATTGCCTTGGTGCAGGCTGCCGGTGCTTTTGGTCAGCGCTACTTTGGCGACTGGCTGTCCCATCGAGTCGCGTATGACTTGCGGAACCAGTTCTATCGCAGCCTGCAAAAGCTGCCGTTTGCATTTCACGACCGGTCCCAAACCGGGGATCTAATGAGTCGGGCGACCGGAGATATCGGTGAAACCGAGCGTTTCGTGGGCATCGGCCTGATGGATTTGCTGGGTACCCTTCTGCTGATCATCGGTGTAATCACGGCCATGCTGTTGGAAAACAGGTCAATGGCGGCCTTGGCCCTGATCCCGATGGGCGTATTGGTCCTGGCCACGGTGCGCTTTGGGGGGGTGGTGCGCCCGATGTTTAAGGCCATCCAAGCGCAAATGGGCGTGTTGGCCACCACGATGCAAGAAAGTCTGACCGGCATCCAGGTAGTTAAAGCCTTTGCCCGCGAACCTTATGAACTCAGCAAATTCGACCATGAAAATAATACTTGGTTTCAGGAGCGATATCGGGTCATCAGAGTTTGGGCTAATAATTGGCCCTTTTTTACGTTCACGTTAGCCGTCAGTATCGTTGTGCTGTTGTGGATTGGTGGGCCAAAAGCCTTGGCCGGCGAGATAACAATCGGTTCGCTGTTTGCCCTTATTTCTTACGTGTTGATGCTTAACGGGCCTGTGCAGCGCTTAGGGTTCTTGGTCAACCTCGCCGCCACTGCCGATGCCAGTGCCAGCCGCGTCTTCGAAATTATCGATACCCCAAACGAAATTGTGGAGCGGCCTGATGCCGTAATCCTCGAGACTGCACGGGGTGAAGTGGTTTTCGAGGGAGTCAGTTTTGCCTATCAAAACAAGCGGGCTGTACTGCAAAACGTTAGCTTCAAGGTCGAGCCCGGCCAGACGATTGCCTTGATCGGTCCAACCGGGGCTGGCAAGTCGACCATCACCAATCTGATCCCTCGCTTCTACGACCCGACAGCGGGTCGGGTGCTGGTTGACGGACTTGACATCCGGCAATTCACTTTGTTCAGTCTCCGCCGTCAAATTGGGATCGTGCTGCAGGAGCCCTTCCTGTACAGTACAACAATTGCCGAAAACATTGCTTATGGCCGGCCTGATGCTTCTCCGGACGAAATCATCGCCGCTGCAAAAGTTGCTCGAGCCCACGATTTCATCATTAATTTCCCGGATGGCTATCGGACGCCGGTGGGAGAGCGGGGCGTGACCTTGAGCGGCGGTCAAAAACAGCGGGTGGCTATTGCCCGGGCCCTGCTGCCTAATCCGCGTATCCTGATTTTAGACGACTCAACCAGCAGCGTGGATACGGAAACGGAGCACTTGATTCAGCAAGCCTTGACCGCCTTGATGGAAGGCCGCACCACCTTTATCATTGCCCAACGGCTCTTGACCCTGAAAAAGGCTGACCTTATATTTGTGTTAGACCACGGACAAATTGTCGAGCGAGGTACGCATACTGAGCTGTTGGCCCGCTTTGGACTTTATCACCAAATATATGACCTTCAATTGAAAGACCAGGAAGCCTTTGTGGCTTTGCGGGAAAAGTTGGCGGTTGGGTCGCAGGGGCAGGGCTCAAACGGGAGATAGAAAGATGTCGGCACCAAATCAAAAACAGAATGGATCCAAAAAAAATAGGCTCGATGGGTTATGGCAGAAGTTACTGAATGCCGAAACGGAGGAGCGAACAAAGCAGCGTGAAGACAAGGTCAGAGATTTGCTACCGGATGAGTCCGAGGAAGATGTGCTGGCAAAAGCCTACGATAGGAAACTGGTCCGTAAGCTACTGCAATTCATCCGCCCCTATCGAACTCAACTTATTAGCGCCGTGATTTTGATGATTACGACCTCATTGTTGAGCGTGTCCGCTCCCTGGATTATCGGTCAAGCTATCGATGAGGGCATTCGGGCCGGATCGCTCGATCGATTACACTTTTGGACGGTCGTTTTTATGGGGGTGGCCCTGGCCGAGTGGTTGACAAATCGGGCGCGCATTGGCCTCATGGCTTTTGTTGGGACTAAAGTAGTGGCCGATATTCGCAGCCATCTTTTTCGCCATTTACACCGTCTCTCGCTCAACTTTTTCAACAACTATAGTGTAGGCCGGCTTATGAGCCGTCTGATCAGTGATGTGGGAGTCCTTCAGGAATTTGTCACCTGGTCGATTACGGGCTTGGCCCGGGCAGGCTTTGTGCTGCTGGGAATTATTGTGGCCATGCTGGCGCTAAATTGGCGGCTTGCTCTGGTAACGTTTGCCGTGGTCCCCTTGGTTGTACTGTTGGCCAACTATTGGCGTACTCAAGTGCGCCACATATATCGGGCCACCCGACAGCGCCTATCGCTGATCAATGGCTATCTCAACGAGTCGATTTCGGGCATTCGTGTAACCAAAAGCTTTAGCCGTGAGCAGTTAAACCAGCAGCATTTTGATGATCTCAACCGCTCTTACTTCGACGCAAATGTTGCAGCCACGCGGCTGTCGGCCCTCTTTTTTCCTGGAGTGAATTTTATGGGCTCAGTAGCCACGGCCATGGTCGTTGGCGTAGGCGGCTGGCTCGTGCTAGATAATGCGCTGACGGCCGGAACGTTGGTAGCGTTCTTATTGTACGTGGATCGCTTTTTTGATCCGATTCGTGACCTGGCTCAACGTTACAACACCTTCCAGGCGACAATGGTCGCCAGCGAGCGCACATTTACGCTATTAGATACTGAACCTGAAATAACGGATAAACCTGATGCGCGAGCGCTGCCACCGATTCAAGGAAGCGTGCAATTTGACCGGGTCAGCTTCAGCTACAAACCGGGCGAACCGGTGCTCTGTGACATTAATCTGAGTGCCGAGCCTGGCCAGAGGATCGCCTTAGTTGGCGAAACGGGTGCGGGCAAGAGCACAATGATTCGCCTCTTAGCTCGTTTTTTTGAGGTTACCAACGGTGCGATTAGCGTGGATGGCCTTGACATACGGGACGTGACGCGAGCCAGTCTGCGTTCGCAGTTGGGTATTGTGCTGCAAGATACGTTTCTATTTGGCGGAACGATCATGGACAATATTCGTTACGGCCGTCTTGAGGCCAGCAATGCAGAAGTCATCGCTGCGGCCAAAGCCGTGGGTGTGCATGAATTTATTGACAATTTAGCCGAGGGTTACCGCTCTGAAGTGGGCGAAAATGGGGTAAGCCTGAGCGTAGGCCAGCGTCAGCTTCTCTCGTTTGCCCGAGCGCTCTTAGCCGACCCACGCTTGCTCATACTGGATGAGGCAACCAGCAGCGTGGACACGACTACCGAGAAGCAAATTCAACGTGCTCTAGACCATTTGATGAAGGGCCGAACCACGATCGTGATAGCTCATCGCCTGAGCACTATCGTCAGCGCCGATAAGATTGTGGTACTTGATCGAGGTCGAATTGTAGAGATGGGTACTCACCAGGAGCTGCTGGATCGCCAAGGACGTTACTACAACTTATATACTATGCAGTGGGCTCAAACCACACCGTCCGCCCCTGAAAATTAGGTGCGCCACCGCCAAACGCGAGGTCGATTGTTCATCCAAGCGCGCGGCCGTTGTGATTACAAACCTTTACCGGTGCCTTTGTACCGTTAGTCCCAGCTACCCGACCGTTTTCTCTTTATGCCCAGTGCGCTCAGCGCCTTCGTTCTTACGGAAGCGGGGTGCCCAGTCAACGAACTTGTCCCAACCCTCGTAAGCTACCAGCTCGCGCTGCTCCTTGGGAATGCAGATAGGCTCTCGCTCTTCACCGTCGGAAAACATATATACGGTCATATCTTCCGAACCGTCATCCTCATGGTCCATAATGCAGCCCCGGTCGGGAACACCCGTAAGTACCAGTTGGCCAAAGCACGATATGCAAGCCGACAGATTTGACTCACATTTATCGCGATTAATCCAGACTTTCATTGAAATCTCCTTTTTTTGCTTCTCTCAAAGGGACCCCTACAAAATTTGTTCGCGGCACCTACCGCCTCGAAGTACAAAAAGCTTTTTCACCGTACAAAAAGTTACGATCGAAGGGTGATAGGCATTATTTGTAAGCTGAGTTCGGCTTTATACTCGTTCCGGCTCAGCGCGATCTAAATCTTCGCGGGTCCGAATGACTCGAAATAGGTCTTCGACATCGGTTATGGTCATCTGCTGCGCTTTTATCAGGCTCAGTTCGTTTCCGGCGCTCCGTAGATAGATCAGCCGCAGCTCTTTCTCCGGTAATTGGAGCGGCAGCGGTGTTGAAGTGAGCCCATCCTCGCTTACTTTGATCACAACGTCGGGATGCAGCGGCAAAATCCGGGTCAGCGCCGTAGCGTCATCCGGTACACAGGCAACGACCTCGATGTCGTCAGCCGCGTCCAGTAATTGGCTAATAGCCCGGCCGATCAATGGAAATTGGTAGATAATTGCCACGCGCTCGGCCTTCATGCATGCCTCCATTTTTTCCACCCCGTCGAACATCTATAGTTTCAGTATAAAACTTGCCGGGTCAATTGTCTATCACCCAGACTAGCCTAGTTCAAATAAAAAACGAGCTATCTTATGATAGCTCGTTAGGAAAAAATGGGCCGGGCTGAATGACCCGAAATGGCCATTTAGGGTATGGTTCGATCAGGCTATTGCTTCTCCTGTGTTTTGGCGACCAACCCTTGTTGGACGGCATATACGGCCGCCTGAACCCGATTTTCGAGATGGAGCTTGGCCAGAATATTTTTGAGGTGATTCTTAACCGTATTCTCGGCAACGGCGAGCTGGCCGGCGATAGCTTTGTTGCTCAGTCCTTGGGCCAGAAGCTGCAACACCTCGTGCTCGCGCTCGGTCAATTGCCGAACGTTGGGTTCTGCCGGCTCATCAACTACCAATTGAGCGAACTCATGCATAATTTTCCTGGCCATGTAGCGAGAGATGGGCGCTTCGCCACTTGAGACCCCCCGCAGCAGTTCAAAAAGTTCGTCAGGGTCTAACTTTTTCAACAGATAGCCGTAGGCACCACTTTTAATGGCGTCAAAAAGACTCTGGTCATCTTCGGCTACGGTCAAGATGACGATTTTTACGTATGGCATGTTTGCCAGAATGCGTCGGGTGGCTTCCAAACCGTCACAGACTGGCATCGTAATATCCATTAGGATTAGATCTGGCATCAGTTTCTGGGCTTGCTCGAGAGCTTCTAATCCATTTTCGGCCTCACCCACGACCTCAAACTCCTGCTGCGCGTCGAGCAGCGCCCTGAGACCTTTTCGAAACAACAAATAATCATCTACGAGTAAAATACGCATGGGTTCCATAGCTGGGTTCACCGCGATTCTGCTTGTTCCAACGGAATCCGAACTTTCACTTTCGTTCCGGCTCCGGGTAAGGTTTCCAACTGTAATGATCCGTTTAAACTTTCGGCTCGCTCCCGCATAATGACCAGGCCAAAGGCCTGTTTGTTGGATCTTTCGGCGGTAGCCACGGCAAAGCCACGGCCGTCATCGGCAATGGTGATTTCAATGGCCCGGCCAAATTGCTCAAAGCAAACCTGAATAGACTCGGCCTGAGCATGTTTGCGGACGTTGGATAAAGCTTCCTGAACAATCCGTAATAACTGAATTTCCTGGCGCGAGGTGAAGAACATATTCTGGTGGCCCTGAACTTTTAATTCGGTTTTAAAGCCGTATTGCAAACCAAACTCTTCCAGATACTGGCCCACGGTCGCAATCAGCCCCTGCTCATGGGGAATAGTGGTACGTAGGCTGCTGATAGCCTCGCGCACATCGGCGTAGGCTTGGTCGATAATTTGGTCCAGTTCATCGAGCGTTCGGGCTGCTTGGCCCAAATCGCCCGTTTCAATCGCTCGCCGAACGGCTCGGGCATTGAGATTAAGAATGCTCAGAGCCTGGGCAAACCCGTCGTGCATTTCGCGGGCCAAACGATCCCGTTCCTCCAGTATTGCCAGGCCGTGCACTCGACCGCGCTCGGCGGCCAAATCTTGTCGCATGTGCTCGAACGCAGTGGCCAGCTGTCCGATCTCATCCTGACGGTCAAGGGAGACGGGCTGCTCAAGGTCACCCCCGGCGATGCGCCGGGTAGCCGCAATAAGCTGGTTAACCGGCCCGACAGCGCTGCGCGTGGCCAGCCAGGCCGTAGCCAAGCCGGCAGTTACGACGAATAATCCAAATACGGCTAACTGAGTTCGCAGCAGGCGAGGGAGGTGCAAGGCTGCATTCTCTTCTTGCTCCACAAACACGCCCC
>JBFGLD010000330.1:0-6376 GCA_041576335.1 Anaerolineae bacterium
ATAGGCCATCGTAAACACGCCGTTGTCCGGCCCCACAAAGCGCTGCGGCCCGAGTTGAGCAGCCAGAGGCCGGCGCGTGGTACCAACCCCGGGATCAACAACGACGACATGAATAGTGTTGTCGGGAAAATAAAAGACGTGTCGACCTAATACATACGCAGCCTGGCGAACATTTTGCGGTCCGATTTGGTGGCTCAAATCCGCAATGTGAACATTCGGGGCGACCTTCCAAATAACGCCTTTCATCACCCCAACGTTGCCATCGCGGGTACCAAAGTCCGTCATTAGCGAGATGTAAGTCACGCGATGCTCCTACCGGTGCGAGATTTCTATGGTGGCAGTTGATTAGTGGAGAGCTTAAATCAGGTTGAATTATATAGCCGATCTACGAATTACGCTACTTGTTAACATGCTCGACCCGAATGACTATTTTTTTGGGAAGGTTAATTTAGTGTCCGTATTGCGGGGATACGCCGCGCGGTTTAAGCTGCAAGAAACAAAAAAGCGAACCAAACCAGGTTCGCCTGATACAATAAATTCTGGTCAACCGCCTGCTCAGGGGGACGGCAACCGAGTAGCTCCTGCCAGGCAACCCTACGGCACCCAAGAGGGATCACTTAAGGCTGCTTCCTTCCGGACCTGACCTGGTTCGTAAGCTCTTGCCGCGCAGGACCCAACAATCAACGCTACCCGGTTGCCCTCACCCCGAACAGGGGTCGGGAGACGGCAGTCGGTTGTGTCATCCCCGATCTACCGCCGACTGTCTACTTACCAAAGGCGGAGAGGGAGGGATTTGAACCCTCGAGGCTTTTACACCTACACGATTTCCAATCGTGCGCACTCGACCAGACTATGCGACCTCTCCAAAGCATCATATCCAGCGGGGAGGGTGGGATTCGAACCCACGGTGGACAAAAGCCCACAACGGTTTTCGAGACCGCCCCAATCGACCACTCTGGCACCTCCCCCGGGGCAAGCTGAAATTATAGCACGGTGAAGGGCAGGGGGCAAAACAAAACCCGATTAAATACCCTTACCGCTTCTCTAACTTGGCAATACTGGCAGCTAATTTTTTAACGCCCTGATTGGGAAAAGCGACCTGAATAATATCATCGCTGCCCTCACGCGCGACCGAAATGACCGTTCCCTGGCCAAACTTGTGATGATAAACCTGGTCACCGGCTTTGTAGCTGTAGGCAGCATTTGGCCCGGTTGGGGTCGAACTGGAATTCGTCAAGTTGTTTCCCGGTGGTGAAATAGCTTGCTGCCCGAAAAAGCGGTTTTGTTTAGTGGAGCCGTAGACCGCGGCCCGGCGCCCGGGCTGATCATCCACCAATTCAGGGGGAACATCTTTCAAAAAGCGAGACGGAAGGGTAGGCTCGTCGTAGCCATAACTCGAGCGGCGAAAGGCCCGGGTTAAGTACAGGCGATCCTTGGCCCGGGTAATGCCAACATAGGCTAAGCGGCGTTCCTCTTCCATCTGTTCAGGATCGGCAAAACTACGACTATGGGGGAAGATTCCGTCTTCCATTCCAACGATAAACACTACGGGAAATTCCAAGCCCTTGGCCGTATGCAGCGTAAGCAGGGCCGGGGCTGTTCCTTCTTCACCGAGCGCATCCACGTCGGATACCAAAGACACCTGCTCTAAGAATTGGGGGAGGGCTTCCTCTCCGATGATATCGCCAAACTGTTCGGCTACTCGGCGCAGCTCGAGCAAGTTTTCCCAGCGATCTTCTCCCTCGAGCGTGTTGTCTTTGACAAACGCTTTATATCCGGTTCGGGCCAAGGTCAAATCGAAAATTTCGGGTAAATTCAGCTTAGATTTGGCCCTAATGAGCATATTCATAATTTGCCCAAATGCCAGCAGCGATTTACGGGCTCGCCCTTTAAAGGGCGCCGAGTTAGCCAGCGCAGCGTGGCCTAATCGACCTTCATCATCGTCATGTTGATCGACCTGAATTACCTCATCTGCTTCCTGCTGTGCCACCACCAACTGAACTGCCTGCCACGGCGTAGTGCCCAATTGAAAAGCCCACCGCTCCAGGCTGCTCACAGTTTTTGAGCCGATAGCTCGGGCAGGTACATTGATAATGCGGCTTAAGCTGATGCTATCTTCCGGGTTATGAATCAGGCGCAGATAGGCCAGGGCATCTTTGATTTCCTTGCGATCGTAAAAGCGCGTGCCTCTCACCAAAATATAGGGCAGCCCCCGCGCAATAAAGGTTTCTTCTAATACCCGGCTCTGAGCATTCGTACGGTACATAATCGCCACCTCACCGGGAGAAACGCGGCCTTCCGCCGCCAATCGCTGTATTTCGTCGACGACAAAGTTAGCTTCCTCTTGTTCATTGTAGGCTTCAACCACCCGAATTTTGGTCCCCCACCCTCGGGCGGTGAATAATTCGTGCTCGATCCGATTTTGGTTTTTGCGAATAACCTCTTTGGCCACTTTGAGGATAGTCTCAGTTGAACGGTAATTTTGCGAGAGGCGAACTAGCTTGTGTTGGGGGTAATCTTCGCGGAAGTACAGGACGTTGCGGAAATCGGCCCCCCGCCACGAATAAACGCCTTGGTCCAGGTCGCCTACGACAAAGATATTTTTCGAGCCGGCAGCCAACATTTTAGTTAGTTCATACTGCACCATATTCGTGTCCTGAAACTCATCAACCATGACATAGCGGTATTGCTCCTGGTATCTGCGCAATATATCCGGATAACGCTGGAATAATCGGTGGGTTACAAGCAGCAAGTCATCAAAATCAAGGGCGTTGTTCTCTACCAAAATTTGTTGATATCGTTCGTATACCCGGGCTGCAATTTCGTCCTGATAGGTACGGACGGGAAACTTTTCCGGGGAAAACATCTCATTTTTTGCCTTTGAGATCGCGTAGTGAATGGGGTTAGGCTTCCAACGCTTGTCGTCCAATTCCAGATCGCGCAGCGCACGTTTGACCACGGCCTGTTGATCGTTGGTATCATAAATTACATAATTGCGGTCGTAATAGCCAAAAACCTCGATATCGCGCCGTAGCCAGCGGGCACATAGCGAGTGAAATGTACCCACGCTTACACTGCTTATCTGGGCCGGCGTTAGCATTTCTTCCAGGCGTGTTTTCATCTCGCGAGCCGCCTTATTGGTAAAAGTGACCGCCAAGATATTCCACGGAGCCACGTCGCAGGCCCGGGTAAGGTAGGCAATGCGATGGGTCAACGCTCTCGTTTTTCCGGAGCCCGGTCCGGCCAGGGCTAAAACAGGTCCTTCCGTCGTAGTTACAGCTTCTTGCTGAGCGGGGTTAAGTTCCGCTAAAAAATCCATGAAGGCATGACTCCAGCTTGGTGATAGTACGGTTAGCACGGTTTCAAGCAGGCTAACTGACGGTTCCTAAATATTGTTGCATCGTGGGTTAAGTCAATGGTAATTCGATATTGATCCTTATGAACTAATCATTACCAAATTACGGCTTAGGAAATTGCAGAATTTAGAACGGATATTGCCTTAAGTATAGTTGAATTGCAGTATGTAAGCCAATCTCAACATGTTCCTGCCCAACTCAATTAATCCCAAAAATCCTAAAAATCCTAACAAAATTAGCGACAATACCTATAATTTACCGGGCGAATCCGGTAAAAAACTACCCTTACTATTTGCAATCCGCAAACTGCGTGCTACCTTATTAAAGTCAGGACTTGCGCTTAAAACTACAGGTCAATAAGAGTGGCCCAGGTTCGTATGTTTTACCGTTAGTGCACTTCTATACCAATAGTTAATCGTTACATTCCGCAGCGTAACCTTTTGACCTTCCTATAATTGAAAAAGCGCCGCCGCTTCTCACCAACAGCTTAAATTTCACGAAATACTCACGAAAAATCAACAATTAATTCGAACATTTGGTGTTATATTGATAAAGTAGTGACTCGAATACGGAGAGATTCCATGCAGCCCAACAACGACCCTAAACATAAGAGCCACCGGCGCCAAAAATTTCCACGGTGGGTCATCATTGCCGCTCTTGTGATCGGCGTTGGCGCGTTAATTTATGTATCTGCAAATAACGGCCGGACCCAAAGCGAAGAAGCGCGCACTTCAGCGGCGATTCCCGGCTTTGTCGAAAACAAGAGCGACGACAACAATGGCAAAACCCAGTTTGTCACACTACCCGAAATTATTAACGTCATCGAGTCCGGTAAAATAAAGAAACTTACAGTGCGTGGCGATCTGCTAATCGCTACCAGGCAAGACAATGGTCGCCTCAGTGCCCGCAAAGAGTCGAATATAAGTGCCATTGAGACATTGCAGCTGCTGGGTGCCTCCGACGAATCTCTGGCCGACTTACCCATCGTGGTCGAAGAGATTAAACAAACAAGCAGCGGCTCAAATTTATGGTTTGTTCTGGTCCTATTTATTATTATTGGATTTATTATTTTCCGCGCGCGAACCAATCAAAATAGCCCGCTTGGTCGTGGACTGGGAAATATTGGGCAAAGCAATCCCCGTGTCATTTCGAACGCCTCTGGCAAAAAAGACAAAGACAATTTGGCACCGCGTCCTAACGTAACCTTTGATGACGTGGCCGGTGCTGATCAAGCCAAGTTTGAGCTCCAGGAAATCGTAGAATTTCTAAAAGAGCCGGCAAAATTTGCCAGATTAGGTGCGCGTATCCCGAAAGGGGTCTTAATGGCCGGCCTTCCCGGCACCGGTAAGACGTTGATGGCCAAGGCCGTGGCCGGCGAAGCCGAAGTCCCGTTTTTCAGCATCTCCGGCTCCGAATTTGTTGAGATGTATGTTGGCGTCGGTGCTTCTCGGGTACGCGACCTGTTTAAACGGGCCAAGGAACAATCACCGGCTGTGGTGTTTGTTGACGAGATTGATGCCGTCGGCCGGCGCCGTGGGACCAGTATCGGCAATGGGAACGACGAACGCGAGCAAACTCTCAACCAGATTCTGGTCGAGATGGACGGCTTCGGCACCGATACAAGCGTCATTATTCTGGCTTCGACAAACCGACCCGATATTCTTGATCCGGCACTACTTCGTCCGGGGCGCTTCGACCGCAAAGTGATTTTAGATCGCCCTGACGTTAATGGGCGCGAAGCAATCTTAAGAATTCATACCCGCGGTAAACCGCTCGCCTCGGATATTTCCATAGCAGACCTGGCCAAGCTGACCCCAGGTTTTGTCGGGGCTGATTTAGAAAATCTCGTGAATGAAGCGGCCATTTTGGCCGCCCGCCGAAATCTCAACCGTATTGGTCAACAGGAATTTCAAGAAGCGATGGAGCGGATTATTGCCGGACCGGAACGGAAGAGCCATATCCTCAGCGACTACGAACGCCGAGTCATTGCCTTTCACGAGGCCGGACACGCCGTCGTGATGCATCATTTGGAGCACAGCGATCCGGTCCATAAAGTTAGCATTGTCTCACGCGGCATGGCTCTCGGCTACACGATGCCGCTGCCTGAAAACGACAAATATTTGCGCTGTCGCGAAGCTTTTGAAGATGAATTGGCCGGCTTGCTGGGCGGTCGGGCAGCGGAAGAAATTGTTTTTGAACGGATTACCACCGGTGCCGCCAACGATCTGGAGCGAGCTACCAAGTTGGCCCGGGCTATGGTCACCCGTTACGGCTTCAGCCAAAAATTAGGCTTGCGGACTTTTGGCGAAGAGCAAGGCAACCCCTATTTAGGCAGTCTGGGCGAATTCCGCGATTACAGCGAAGAGATGGCTCAAACCATCGATCGAGAAATTCGCCACATTCTGGACACAGCCTACCAACGCGCTAAAGCTATTCTCGACCAAAAACAGCTGCGGCTGGATGCCCTGGCCCAGGCCCTGTTGGAGTATGAGACAATCGAGCGCGAGCAGTTTAAAACATTGATGGCCTAGGCTAAATTTCTCTGGAAAACAAAAGCTTAGGGGCGATAGAAATTAAGGGGGCCGCAGTCCACCATGTCAGAAGACTCAAAATCTAAAGTTCAGGCCCAATTTGGGCTCGCAGTAGAAGGTTACGCCACCAGCGATATCCATGCCAAGGGAGAGAGTTTGGGAGTTTTGCTCGAATTGATCAAAGCCCAGCCTACCTGGCAGGCGCTCGATGTGGCCACGGGCGCAGGCCACACCGCGCTGACTTTTGCCCCGCATGTAGCCGCGGTGACGGCCACCGATTTAACCGAGGCCATGCTGGCCAAAACAGCCGAGCTGGCGGCCAAACGAGGCCTCCATAACGTCGAAACCAAATTGGCCGATGCCGAGTCGCTGCCGTTTGACGACGCCTCGTTCGACCTGGTTACCTGCCGGCTGGCCTTCCACCACTTCCCCAATCCACATCAGGCTATCGCCGAATTCACGCGGGTTCTCAAGCCCGGCGGCCTGTTG
>JBFGLD010000331.1:0-6370 GCA_041576335.1 Anaerolineae bacterium
CAACGGCGATTACCAGGTAGGCGCTGTAGATCAGGATTAACGTGTGCGTCAAGATTTGCATGGTCAGGGCAGCGGCAGCCAAGGCGGCCCACAATAGGCGGGGAGAGACGGGAGAGGAGGTCATAATTTGGGTTCTGGCCGGTCGTTCGGCAGCTACTTTCAGCAGCATTACCGTGCCAAAGGCGACCCACGGCATCCAGCCAATCGCGCCAACCATGCTGACGTGCCCGCCTGCAGCGTGCGCGAGCCATTTACCGTTGAGGGCAAAGGTAAGACTCCCAAACACAGCCGCGCTCATTGAGACATTATGACCTTCGCGTAGTAAAAAATATATCCCCAAACCACCCAGGATCAGGTGGAAGACAAACAGGAGATTAAAGACAACTTCCGTCGGAAATATCAGGAAAAGCCAGGCTGGGGGATAAAATAGCATGGCCAATTGATTTGCCGCCAGGGGCATACCGCTCATTATTTGGGGGGTCCAGTAGGGCAATCCTTGGCCGGCTCGCCAGTTCTGGGCGATCAGATGAGCTTTGGGCCAGTGAATGACCAAAATATCCGAAAAGGTGCTAAAGGTGGGGAATAAGATGTAGGTCGGGTGGCGCAGCGCCGGGCCAAACAAGCTAAGAACGGCCAGCGTGAGCAGGGACAGTGCGATCCAAACGGGTCTTATTTTACGCAACAACTCGACACCAATTATACCATGTTTTTGGGCGCGTGTTCGAAATATGGTCGATTACTTAGCCCGAGGCACCGCTTCGCACCAAGAAAAAGACGCCACAAAGAATAAAGCCGACGCCTAACATCCGTTCCCAACCAACGGCTTCGCCAAAGAAGTAGCGTCCTATCAGCAGGGTGAAGACGTAGGTTAAACCAACCATCGGAAAGGCCAGGCTGAAATCCAACTTGGATAAGACATCCAGCCAAATCACGGAGCTAAGTCCGTAAAGGACGAAACCAATGACGACCCAGGGCGTTTCGAGAAGCTTAAACAAACCGGCCAGGCCATCGGCGAGACTTACGCCGCCGATAGCGTTCAGGCCATACTTAAGCGACGTTTGCCCGGCCGAGAGGAGCATAATCGCTGCCAGAGCCAAAATAATCGTGATTAACATCGCGGGGGACACCTCCAGTTTTCGCATGGTTATATACCTATCACGCCACACTTTACTCCATCACTACTTTATACACCGACACAGCTCCAACTGAAAACACAACCGGGTAATTTTGCAGCTGTTGAGGTTGGCCAAGCCGCTGCTCAGAAGGGCCGTATATAATGAAATCAACGGGTGGGGAAACGGCTTCGAGGTCGCCCTCAAAAAAGGCCTCGGTCAGAGCTTGCTTCTGCCCGGCTTCAATTGTCTCGAAGGGGTGGCCGTAAAAAGCTCGAGCCCCTGTTTGGCCCGGTACGAACATTCCAAGTCGGGGTGAAGCCAGAATAACGTCATCCGATCGAGTATTTTCGCGTAGCCATCTCGTTACTAACAACTCATCATCCCTCAAATAAAGCAAAGCCGTCGTTGGCGAATCGGTTGGAGACTGCCTGGCCCCAATAACCGGTAATATCCATACAAACAACGTCCCCACAGCGCTGAGGGCAATGAGAGCTGCTGTAACTTGGCGGCGATACATAACATTGAGTGGCGTTCCGGGTAACCATCGCCGCAAACCCAGGGCCGCCAGAATAGAAATCGGTATATGTAAGCCGTTGATTAAGCGGCGTTGCAAGTCAAACGGCAAGTAAATGAGGACAATTGTTACGGCCGCCCACAGCAGTACCAACCACTCGCCCCGCTTTTTATCATCGTTCCGGGGCAAACCCTGCCGCGTAATCATCCAAGCGCCTATGATTGCCAGAATGCCAATCAAGCCATATCCTAAAACAAAATCCAAAACGTTTGGAGCAGGGGTAACATTCTGGGCACTCCAGCCGGCGATGACCGGGTTTGAAATGGAAACCCAATACATATAGAGAATAACCGGGGTCGGGCACAGACCGACCGCCAGTGTAAGCCAAATTTGCCGCCAGGGCAAACGGCGATAGGTCACGTAAAACCAACCCAAGTACGTGCCTAATATCGCCCAGACGGTTAACAGAGCAAAAGGTAAAATGAGCGCCAGCGCCACGGCGGCCAGGCCGGTCAGTAAGGCGTAACCCAGGGCATAAGCTGTAGGGTGTCGGGTATCAGATCTTCCGGGTGGAGGCCAGACGACATTTTGGATGACGACGAGCATGAGCGCCATACTTAGTGGAAAGTGAGGATTAGCGAAGAGGCTGTAGGGCACAAAGGCTTCAGGGATCCATAAATCGATGGGAAAGGCACCGAACATGACGCCCAGCCAACCCAAGCCGGAAGCGATAAGCATGAAGATGAACGCGAGCTGTCGTTCGCCGGGAGCGGACGTGACGCGGGCAATAAAACGATAGGCAGCTACGAGCAGGCCAAAGCCGGCGATCAGGCGAGCCAGGTGGAAAACAAAAATTAAGGGCAGCTGGGCCAGTGCAGCCAGGTGTCCCAACGCCAGGTAAAACGTGAAAATGAACGCTCCCTGGTGGGGTTCGGGACTGTAAGTTAAACGGAAAAACCAGTTGCCGTCGAAACCCTGTCGCATCTTAGCCAGGTAAGAATGCCCATCAAGCGGGTTGACCAAGATACCGGCAAATTGCCATCCCTCAGGCGTGGCGTATACGGTGACCAGGTAAGGCACACAGCTCAAAACAAGCACTACGATCGACCAACTAATTGCCCAGCGCCACTCTCGGGTTGAAATTAGAGAACTTTTGGTCATGAATAACCTTTTGCGTTTTGCTATATTATCGCCGGGCCATTCGAATTGTCAATCACTCGCGGCGCAAAGATTTCCGTGCCTAAATTCTGATAATATGTTATAATTTTTGACCACTTTGCCCTATTTCGGCACCATAAATCCTTTGAACAGCTGGTGCGTTACCTAATTTTGGATGGAATGAGCTAAGTAAAGGAGACACACATTGAAGGTTAACCTACTTTCCTATCCCTTTCCTTCGCAGCGGATGCCGGTTTTTGCCACAAACGGTGTCGTTGCCACCAGCCAACCTCTGGCGACCCAGGCCGGGCTTACCATGCTGCAACAAGGTGGCAATGCCGTCGATGCCGCCATCGCTACGGCCGTGGCCCTGACGGTACTGGAGCCAACTTCAAACGGTATTGGCGGTGATGCCTTTGCGCTGGTTTGGGATGGAAGCCGCCTGCACGGCTTGAACGCCTCCGGCCGTGCTCCGGCTGCCCTGCAGGCCGGTAAGCTGCGTGCTCAAGGCCATCGCACGGTGCCGGCCGAAGGCTGGTTATCCGTCACCGTTCCCGGCGCCCCGGCCGGCTGGCACGACCTTCACCGGCGCTACGGGCGGCTGGCGTTCGAGGATCTCATCGCACCGGCCATCCGCTACGCCGAAGAAGGTTATGGCGTTTCACCCATCGTGGCCAGAAAATGGGAAAAAGCGGCCCGTCGCTTTCTGCCGCATAAGGATCCGGCCCTGGCCCATTGGGGCACAACCTTTACCGCTAAGGGGCGGGCTCCCCAGGCGGGGGAGCGCTGGGCCAGTCCCGACCAGGCCCAAACGCTTCGCGCGATTGCCACTCGAGGTGCGCGAGATTTCTACGAGGGTGAACTGGCTCACAAAATTGTGTCGTTTTCCCAGGCTAGCGGCGGCCTGCTCAGCATTGACGATTTGGCCGCCCACCAAAGCCGCTGGGTTGAACCGGTGAGTACCGGCTACCGCGGTTACGAGGTTTGGGAAATTCCACCGAACGGACAGGGTTTAACCGCACTAATCGCTCTGGCTATTTTGGAAGGGACGGACCTGCCAAAACATCCGCCGGGCAGCGTCGAGGCGCTTCATCTACAAATTGAGGCAATGAAATTGGCGTTCGCCGATGCCGAGCGCTACATTGCCGATCCCGAACTTGTCGATGTGCCCGTAACCGGTTTACTTGAGCCGGATTATATCGCCGCGCGACGGAGTCTCATCGGCAACCGGGCCCGCCGGCCTGAAGCCGGTAGCCCAGCCCGGGGCGGAACCGTCTATCTGTGCACGGCCGACCGCGAAGGCATGATGGTAAGTTATATTCAGTCCAACTACCTGGGCTTTGGCAGCGGCATCGTCGTGCCGGACACGGGCATTGCCCTGCACAACCGCGGCGTGTGTTTTAAGCTGGAGGCAGGGCATCCCAACGAAGCGGCCGGCGGAAAGCGGCCGTACCACACCATTATTCCGGCTTTCTTAACTCGTGAAGGCCGGCCGGTCGGCCCCTTTGGCGTAATGGGGGCCTATATGCAGCCACAGGGACACACCCAGGTGGTGGTCGGTACCGTCGATTACGGTCTAAATCCCCAGGCCGTATTGGATGCACCGCGCTGGCGCGTGAGCGGAGGATTGGATGTTGAATTGGAATTTGGAACGCCCGAACACGTCGTGCAGGGTCTGGCCCAACGCGGTCACGACGTTAAGATACCGACTGAACGTGATGGTTTTGGACGGGGTCAAATCATATGGCGCTTGGATGACGGGGTGTTCGTGGCCGGCAGCGATATGCGATCAGACGGCGCGGCGGTTGGATGGTAACATAGCTAGTGGCAAGCACCTCGTTTTGTGGTAAAATAACCTTATCAGTCTGCTTTGATTGACTCTGAAGGTAAATATCACTCTACAGCGCTGCCAGGTTTCTGGCTGCGCGTCGATTGGTTGTGGCAGCAGCAGCCTAATATTCTCCGTGCCCTGGCTGAAGTCATCGGACCGGAACAGGTGGCCCAGGCCCTGCAAACAGCAGTCAGTACTTCTGATGAGGATGAAAAAACATAGGCCATTTACTAGTTTTATATTTGCGGCCCTAATTTTGCTGTTAGCGTTGCTGATGGCCTGCGCTCCCGTTGATAGCTTGCCCGCCCGGACTGCCACGACTTCCGCCGTTACCAGCGCCACCCCGGTAAAACCCCTTCAAGTGCAAACACCCTCGACCGCGTCCAAGGGCGACCCCTACGCCGACCAACGCCGGGCCATGGTCGACCAGCAAATCCGCGGACGTGACGTTTCGAACGAGGCTGTGCTGGCCGCAATGGCCAGCGTGCCGCGCCACGAATTCGTTTCCGGCGATTATTTGGCTCAGGCCTATAACGATCACCCCCTGCCTATAGGCTATGGACAAACGATCTCTCAACCTTACATCGTCGCCGTAATGACCGAACTCGTTGATGTTCAACCGGGCGAGCGCGTGTTAGAAATCGGCACCGGGTCGGGCTATCAGGCTGCCGTTCTGGCTGAATTGACCGACCAGGTGTATACGATCGAGATCATTCCCGAGTTGGCTGACCAGGCCCAACATACCTTTGACCGGCTGGGCTTTAATCAGATTGCAGCAAAAAAGGCTGATGGCTATGAGGGTTGGCAGGAGTACGCCCCGTTCGATGCGATTATCGTCACTGCCGCGCCCGACCATGTGCCCCAACCTCTGGTCAACCAATTGGTTGACGGGGGCAGGATGATCATCCCGATCGGTCCCCCGGGAGGCTATCAAAGCTTATGGCTGCTGGAACGAAAGGGCGACGAAATTCTGCGTACCAATTGGGGCGGCGTTCGATTTGTCCCGTTTACGCGGAGCGAATAGGCTGCTGCGATTCATCAAACACCAACGCGGCCAAGCCGTAGGCCAGGGCAGCCGTCCATAGAACAACCGCAAAGCCCCAGGTCAGGGCAATCATCGCTGCCAGCACCGCGCTGACAACCGAAGCACAGCCATTCACCGCCCAGACCCAGGGCGTTAACGCCGGCGCGGTTTGCCCCACCCAGACCAGCCCTCGCGGAAAGGGAATGCCAAGCAGCATGCCCAGGGGAAAAAGAGCCAGAACCGTCACAGCCACGCGCCCGGCAAGAGGCAGCCTTAAGGTTGCATTGAACAATGGGTCTAACAGCAAGGGATAGCTGACAGTCATTACAGCAATGAGCGGCAGCACAAATCGCAGTGGCAGTCGATTTGACAGGAAATTACTGCCTAACCCGGCGGCAACAAGCACGGCCGAAACCACAACTGCAAACGAGTAGGATGGCTGGCCCAGATAAAGAATAAAGCGCTGAAGCAGGGGAATCTCGACAAATAAGAACCCGAGCCCGAGGAGGGTGAAATAGAGCAGGTAACGACTTAATAATGCTTTTTGGGAAACCGCTCGCGCGAGCAGAGGAGCCGGAGTGCCGGAGTCCGGGGGCGAGGGAGCCTCATCTTTAGGGGCTGCCACGGCAGCCGGGCTTGAACGCGACTGTGACGATTGGCCCATACCAATTGCCACAAAAAGCGGTAGGAGAATTAGAGCGGCTGACAAGACAGCCACCAAGGCTAAC
>JBFGLD010000332.1:0-6360 GCA_041576335.1 Anaerolineae bacterium
GGATCAGCGCATTGTCGATTGGTTGGTAGACGAGTTTAAAAAAGACCAAGGTATTGATCTGAGCAAGGACAAGCAAGCATTACAGCGACTTAAGGAAGCGGCTGAAAAAGCGAAAATCGAACTATCGTCAGTGATGGAAACGGAAATGAACCTACCGTTTGTCACCGCCGATGCAAGCGGGCCAAAACACCTGCAAATAAAGTTAAGCCGCAGTAAATTTGAGCAACTTACCACCGACCTGGTTGACCGGTTAAAAGGACCGTTTGACTTGGCTGTGAAGGATGCAAAACTCTCCCCGAGCCAGATCGACGAGGTCGTGCTCGTCGGCGGTGCAACTCGAATGCCCATGGTTCAAGAGTTGGTCAAGAAGTTAACCGGCGGCAAAGAACCTCACAAGGGGGTCAATCCCGACGAAGTTGTGGCCATCGGGGCTGCAATCCAAGGCGGCGTTTTAGCGGGTGAAGTAAAGGATGTGCTTCTTCTCGACGTGACACCTTTAAGCTTGGGGGTTGAAACGCTGGGCGGCGTAATGACCCGTTTAATTGAGCGCAATACGACTATCCCGGCCAAGAAGAGTGAAATCTTCAGTACGGCCGAAGACAGCCAGACGGCGGTTGACATCCACGTCTTGCAAGGAGAGCGGGCCATGGCCGGCGATAACATGACCCTGGGACGGTTCCGTTTGGAAGGGATCCCCCCGGCACCGCGGGGCATACCGCAAGTCGAAGTTACCTTCGATATTGACGCCAACGGTATCCTGAACGTGTCAGCCAAGGACAAAGCGACCGGCAAAGAGCAGAAGATCACCATCACTGCCAGCACCAACCTGGGTAGCACAGATATTGACCGCATGGTTAAAGAGGCCGAAAACAATGCCGAAGCTGATCGAGGCCGAAAGGCGTTGATCGAAGCCCGGAACCTGGCCGACAATCTGGTATACCAGGCTGAAAAGGCGCTGCGAGAGGCCGGTGACACAGCTGACTCAACCACAAAAGCTGAAATCGAAGACAAAATTGGCGAGCTTAAGAAAGCTCTGGAAAGCGATGATAAGGCCCGAATCGTCAGTGGCAGTGAAGCGCTGCAGCAGGCTCTGATGAAAATTGGTCAGGCGGCCTATCAGCAGCAAGCACAGCCCGGGGCAGCAAGTAGCTACCCCAATGGCGGTGGTAACGGCGCAAACGGCGACGGCAAGTCCGACGATGAAAATGTAGTCGAGGGCGAATTTACCGAAGCCTAGGGCAGCGTAGTTGATTAATCTAAAAGGCGGTACGAAATGTACCGCCTTTTTTTGCAAACCCGCAGATCGTTGATCAACACGTCTTTGGGAAAAGATATATTTTTGGGTAAAATCGCTTGCTAGAAAGTTCTGTAGAGACTATAATAACCGTTAGATAGAGGAAGCACTTTCGGACGTGCAACGTACGTCACAGACAATAAAAATAAAATGCTAGGGGAATTATCCCCTACGTTTCTACCCCGGAATTTATTCGGGGAGGAGGTACCTGCTCCGTGTTTTTCTATGATTCGACCTTTTTCTGCTTTATTATTCCGGCACTTATTCTGGGCTTTATTGCCCAAGCCGCGGTTAAGAGCAAATTCAACAAATATGCCCAAGTAAAAACTATGCGGGGAATGACCGGTGCCCAGGTGGCGCGGGAAATCCTGGATGCGAACGGTTTGCATGATGTCACCATTGAAGAGTCGAAGGGTTTCTTGAGCGACCATTACGATCCAAGATCACGTACGCTGCGGCTCTCCCCCGATGTGGCCAGAGTACCGTCGGTGGCTGCTGTAGGCGTGGCAGCCCACGAAGCCGGGCACGCCCTACAACACGCAAAAGGGTACGTGCCGCTCCAAATTCGAAGTTTTATGGTGCCTGCAGTCCAATTTGGCAGTTGGCTAGGCCCCTTAATTATTATTAGCGGTATTGGTTTGGAATTTTTATTCAGTGCCAGCGGCTTGGGGTTGGCAATTGCCTGGCTTGGTGTAGGGCTGTATGCTCTTGTAGCCATTTTCTCAGTTGTTACCTTGCCGGTAGAACTGGATGCAAGTGCGCGGGCTAAGAAGTTGCTCTACCAATACAATATTGTTGACAAGCGGGAACTTGACGGTGTCAGCAGCGTGCTCGGTGCGGCTGCCTGGACCTATGTCGTTGCGGCAATTGCAGCTATTCTCGAGTTAGCTCGTTGGGTTTTCATCCTAGTAGGGCGTCGTGATTAAGAAAAAAGCTCAGCCTACAAATTCCTCGCTATGGTTTGGCAGCTAATATCCAGATCGCAAAGGAAGGCTCGATTGCCCTCCGCGGTCCGCTATTTCTGTAAGTAGAACCACAGACATAGACTTAATTTGCATTTAATTATTGTATGGTACGACTCTAAATATCAAGAAACTAAGTATCCCAATTCAAAACAACGAAATATGTGGTTCGCTTGGTCAGGAGGTCATCTTGTCTTACTTACGAATTGTTTTCGCAGCATCGCTTATTTTAATTGTGTCGGCCTGTAACATCACCGACACGCTGTCTTTATCCTCAGCACCGCCGGCCGATGCCGAACCCAAAGTTGCTGAAACGCAGACAGCTGCAACCGGAGCAGATAGCAGCCTCAGCGAAACGCAGGCAGCCCTGCAAGCTCAACCGCTGCTTGTCGCTGAGCCCACGCCTTTACCGCCCGAACTAATATCGGAGGCTGATGCTGAAGAATTGTTGTTAATCAGCTTGTACCAACGGGTTAATCCGTCTGTCGTTAACATTCTCGTTACGGTTGATGATCAACAATCCATTGTCGGCGATAATCTATTTCCTACGCAAGGGCAAGGGTCTGGTTTTGTTCATGACCAGGCCGGGCATATCGTAACCAATAATCACGTCATAGCTGAGGCCGAAAAAGTAGAAGTTACCTTCTTTGATGGAACGATTATGGAAGCGGAAATCGTTGGCGCCGATGCTGACAGTGACCTGGCTGTTCTCAAAGTTGGCCTAACTTCTGACAGCTTGCGTCCGGTCACCTGGGGAGACTCGGACAAACTCTTGGTCGGGCAGCGAGCCGTGGCCATCGGTAACCCGTTCGGCCTCGACGGCACCTTGACCACCGGTATCGTCAGCGCCCTGAACCGCAGCCTGCCGACGGAGACCAACTTTCGCCTTGCCGAAATAATTCAAACCGATGCGGCGATTAATCCGGGTAATTCCGGGGGCCCGCTGCTCAACTCTCATGGCGAAGTGATTGGGGTCAATACAGCCATCGTTCCGCGGCGGAGTGGTTTCGGAGAACGAAGCTTTTTGGGGGTCGGGTTTGCCGTACCCTCTAACCTGGTCAAAAGAGTCGTTGAAAGCTTAATTGATAAAGGGGAATATCAGCATCCGTGGATTGGCTTTTCCGGCAACACGGTTACGCAGGAAATTGCCTCGGCCATGAATTTAGCTCAGGCTCAAGGCGCTCTGGTTGCACAGGTAATATCCGGCAGCCCGGCTGATGAAGCCGGTCTTCGCGGTGCTACGCGCGATTTTGAATTAGCCAATGGAAGTATCATAGAGATCGGCGGGGATATTATTACCAAGATCGATGAGGAAGAAATACGCGACTTCGACGACCTCCTCTCTTATCTGAGCCGCCGGGGTGAGGTGGACAAAGTTGTCCATCTTACGATTATTCGCGACGGGAACGAGCAAACAATAGACGTACGACTCGGGGCGCGTCCCAGCTCTTTAGAAAATTGATTCTTGATTATTGGGGGTTGTGGTCGCGTGGCACTTCATGATGGCGCCGGCAGCGCGCCTCGTAGACTTCGCTGGCGCCAACCATAATCACCGGATTGTCATAGTGAGCTGGCCGTCCGTCAATCAGGCGTTGGGTACGGCTGGCTGGTGCACCACACACCACGCAGATAGCCTGGAGTTTGTCGACTGCCTCGGCCTGAGCCATAATAAGCGGCATCGGGCCAAAGGGTTCACCACGAAAATCCAAGTCTAATCCGGCCAAAATAACGCGGCGGCCCTCATCAGCCAGCTTATCGCAGAGTTCGGCAATGGCCCAGTCGAAAAACTGCACTTCGTCAATAGCCACGATGTCGGTATCATCCTTGACCAGCCCGGCAATCCCAGCGGCATTGCTTACCACAATGGCTTCGTAATAACTACCGTGATGAGAACTTATTTTATCAGATGCATAACGATCGTCTAAAGCCGGCTTAAACACCTGCACTTTTTGCCTGGCAATCTCAGCCCTGACTAGGCGCCGGATCAACTCCTCTGTTTTGCCACTAAACATGCTGCCACAGATTAGTTCAATCCAACCACCATCGTACCGTTGATACATCGTTCTGCCTCCATAACAAATAGGGCAGACGGTCTAGCGTGTCTGCCCTATGATTTTGGTGAGTTAATCTCCAAAAATTAATTTAAGAAGGTTCAAGATACCGCGGCAATGAAAGCCGTTTTTGCATCTTTCAACTTAGCTTCTACCTCTTCCAGGGCTTTGGGTCCGAACCCTTCAAGCTCTAGCAAAGTTTGCTTATTTTCCAATTTCTTGACCAAATCGCCGACAGTAATGATGTTAGCATTGTGTAATATTTGGTCAACTTTGTTACTTAAATCAAGCGCAGCCCGCTGTTGTTTTAAGAAGCGCTGTTCTATTTTTTGTTTTTGTTTCTGCCCCCGCTTGACTACATCGCCTTGATGTTCGGTATAACGATCTAAGCGCTTCATGAAACGGTCTACCTGACCTGCAGTATCGACAATCCGCTGTTCACCTGTGAAAAAAGGGTGACACTTGGAGCATACATCCGTACGAATGACCTCTTGTGTTGAGCCTGTTGTCCAAGTGTTACCACAGGAACAGATAACCTGCGCATTGGGATAATATTTCGGATGAATTTCTGTCTTCATCACCGGCTACCTTTCTAGTTTTCGGGATAGACACTAACTTGCTTTTTACCCCTGGCTATATATTCAAATTTCACGTAGCCGTCAACGGTTGCAAAAAGTGTGTAGTCGCGTCCGATCCCAACATTAATTCCGGGGTGAAACTTCGTGCCTTTTTGGCGCACAATAATGTTACCGGAGCGCACGGCCTCACCGCCAAACTTTTTCACACCAAGTCGCTTACTGTTGCTATCGCGACCATTCCGGCTAGAACCACCACCTTTTTTATGAGCCATCGTCACTCTCCTTGGCTTTAGTTGCTGTCGTTATTTTATCAATGTGCAAGCGAGTGAAATTTTGTCGATGCCCCTGTTTTTTGTGATAATTCTTTTTGTGCTTATACACAATGATTTTTTTTCCACGTCCGTGGCCCCGGACCGTAGCGGTTACTTTAGCCCCGTCAACGGTAGGTGAACCAACTTTTACGCCCGATTTGCTTGACACCATCAAGACGCGATCAAGCTCAATTTTCTTACCTTGATCAACCGGCAAGGACTCGACTTCAATGACATCGCCTTCGGCAACACGATACTGTTTACTGCCGCTCTCAATTACTGCGTACATTACCCTAGCTCCACTGAATTTACCAATTTTGACAAAAAACAAATGTGGTCGCGACGACCGACCACACCAAAAGGTATTATATTCGGGTAAGGTTACCTTGTCAAGGAACCATCAAGCATTTTTATTTATACCCAAATAGGTTCCTGAAAGCCGGTTTATACCACAAGCTTTCAAAATCAGGATTATTGCGAGCGAGTTGGCGTTTGGCGGGATCCATCTCAATAGCCTGGGCCAGCCAGGTAACGCTCGCGTCATCTTGACCAAGCAGCGCCAGCATACAGGCTTTGCGAAAAATTGCGTCGGCGTCGTCAGGGTTTAGACGTATCGCCTGGTCAAAATCTTTCAAGGCCGACGTGTAATTAAGAAGATTATAGTAGGCCAAGCCTCGATTATGAAATGTTGTCGCGTCTGTGGGATCCAACCGGATGACGGTATCAAAATCCCGCAAAGCCCGAGCATAATCACCCAAGGCATAATAAACGAGCGCTCGATTAGCCAGAATAGGGGCATTATCCGGCTCGTGAGACAAGGCCTGATCGTAATCATTTAAAGCCTTCTTGTAATCTTCAAGGGCTTCATAGGCACCGCCACGGTAGTTGTAGGCAGTGACATCCGACGGAGCAAGGCGAATTGCCTGGCTGTAATCCCTGATAGCCTGTCGTAAGTCACCGAGCTTGCTGTAAGCGAGTCCTTTATTCTTTAGGGTCGCCACATTGTTCGCATCCAGCCGAAGGGCCTGATCATAACCCTCGATAGCCTGTAAGTAATCACCCTGTTTAAAGTATGCGTTAGCACAATTAACATAAATGGTCGGATTTTCCGGATTTAGCCGCGCAGCTTGGTTGAAATCTTCAATTGCCGCCTTCAGAGCGCCC
>JBFGLD010000333.1:0-6349 GCA_041576335.1 Anaerolineae bacterium
GGACCGGACCTGGGCCCCGCTCTGGACTCCGCCAACCTGGGAAAAGGTCTGGCCCTCATTCAAGACGACGTCCGGAATGTCGCCGAAGGTGCCGTCGCCGTTCAGGTCAAACTGGACGGCGGTGTTGTTCAAGGCCGCTTGCACGCTGAAACTGACCGAACCAAAGCCGGCAAACTGCCCGACCAGGTCTTCGCCAATCGGGATGACAAATTCGTTACCCCAGCGGCTGGTCGGATAAAGCTCCCAGGCATCGGCAAAGAGCGACCCGGCACAGGCCGGCCAGGCGGCCAGGGTGACGGCCATGAGCCCGCCGGTGGCGGTCAGCTTGTCCCCCCCGTCCCGCAAAATCACAGCCGGATCGCGGGGCACGGCAATCGTATCGCGCGAATTGATCACATCGCCGGCGGACAGCACGTCTACACCGCCCAGGCCGGGTGGCGTGCCGTTAGCCGGGTTATTGTCGCCCCAAACCTCGGTGGTCGGCTGCGTGGGCGAGGTCAGGTTCACTTCCGGCCCGTCCTCCCAATGGTCGTAGTAAATAATGGTTCCATCCCGCAGGACGGCCATGGTGATCGCCGTGACCAGATCTTCGTTGCTAAAATCGGTGCCGCCCGGACAGGACCCACTTCCCGCCTCCTCATTAACCGCGGCGTCGTACATATCGTTAAAGTCGTCGGCCGGGATGGGGATGAAAAAGGTAAATGAGTCAATTTGGGCCTGTATGCTGCTGACGCCGATAAAGGCCAACAGGCCCAGCAGTACGGCCGGAACAAAGGCCAGGCTAATTCGATAAAAAACTCTCTTCATAAGTGCATCCTCCCTCGATACTATTGACACATGGTGGCCTAACTTCGTGGGGTGTTTGCTGCCGGCTAAAGTTTAATTTCGGCATTTATGGCGGATGACTGCCGGCGCACGACGGACAAACGGTATAAAATTGTCGTTTTTCAAATGAGACTTCCGTCATTAGTCCTTTATCGCTCAAAAACTGTCGACCCACTACGGACTATCCCAAATGAAAATCAAAACTGATCTACAGAGAACTGTATCCACATTTTAAGATTACGGGAACGCCCGCCATTATACAGTACTGCCTTAAAGCGCACAATTTTGTAAGGTTGGGGATAAAGCCAGGCAGGGCCGGCTCGCCTGGCTGCGCCTGCCGTTTTGGCGGGGTGGAGGAGCGGTTTACCGCCGGCACGACTACTACATATGGCGGCAAGTATGTTCTGACCCCTATATGTAGATTGTCCCCTAATTACCGACAAATGTCTGCGGAGGGCAAGTTTTTCGCGGGGCGGTGCCCAGGTGAAGGAATCGGTCAAAAATTTAACATTCTTAAAGTTTGCGAGGATAAAACACCTCACATTCGCAACCGCTCTGCCAGGGCCGACCAGCGGGCTGAGATTTTATCATTTTTGACGGCCATGGCCATCGCCTGGCGCGTGCCGACGATAACGACCATCTTTTTGGCCCGGGTAACCGCCGTGTAGAGCAGATTGCGCTGGAGCAGCATGTAATGCTGGGTCAGCAGCGGTAAGACGACGACCGGGTATTCGCTGCCCTGGCTTTTGTGAACGCTCATGGCGTAAGCCAGGCTTAATTCATCCAGTTCGCTCAGCTCGTAAGACACGCTGCGGCCTTCAAACTGAACGGAGAGTTCGCCCTCTTCCAGGTCGATCGCTTCAATGTGGCCCACGTCGCCGTTGAATACATCTTTGTCGTAATTATTACGCAGCTGCAGAACCCGGTCACCCACCCGGAAGACGCGGCTGCCCCCGCGATACTCGACCTGGTTGTAGCGCAGCGGGTTTAAGCGGGCCTGCAAATTTTCATTGAGGGCGCGCGCACCGGCAGCGCCGCGGTGCATGGGGCTTAGCGTTTGAATATCCTCCGGCGGGACACCAAATTTCTGCGGGATTCGCCGGGCGACAATATCGACCACTAAATCGGCCGCTGCTGCCGGGTCCTCCTGGCCGAAAAAGAAAAAATCACGGCGGTGCTTCGGAAAGCGGGGCATGTCCCCCTGGTTGATGCGGTGAGCATTGGTGATGATCGTGCTGCCGGCCGCCTGGCGGAAGATGACGTTGAGCCGGGTGACCGGCGCCACGCCGCTGGCAATCAGGTCTCGCAGCACGTTGCCGGCCCCCACGCTGGGCAGCTGGTCAGCATCGCCCACCAACAGCAGGTGGGTAGCCGGTTGGATGGCTTTGAGGAGGCTGTTCATCAACACCAAATCGATCATCGAACACTCATCCACAATCAGCAGGTCACACACCAGCGGGTTCTCTTGATTTCGCTGAAACTTAAAGCCCTCGCTGGGGCTGACTTCCAGCAGGCGATGGATGGTTTTAGCCTCGCGGCCGGTACTCTCGGCCAGGCGTTTGGCGGCCCGGCCGGTGGGGGCGGCCAGCAGCACCGTTTTACCTTTGCTCTGTACCAGCCGCAGCATGGCGTGCAGCGAAGTGGTTTTGCCTGTCCCCGGCCCGCCGGTTAAGATGCTGACCTTGTGGGTCAAAGCCATTCGCACGGCCTGCCGCTGCTGCTCGGCCAAGGCCGGACCATCGGGGTGGGTTGTTCGCAGCCAGGCAAAGACGTTGTCCCACTTAACGGCGGCAAATTCGGCCAGGCGAGTCGCTGCGGAGGCGAGCAGGTGTTTGATGCGCTGAGCGACACCCACTTCCGCATAGTAAAAGGGATTGAGATAGACGGCCCGGCTGGTGTTTGAAATCGTCTCGACCTTGATCCGTTCGGCTTGAAGCAGAGCCTCAATTTGGGCCTCGACCTGTTCCGGCTTAACACCCAGAATTTTGACCGCTGCCGGCACCAGCTGGTCGTGTGGGGCAAACACGTGGCCCTGGTCGGCCAGTTGGTTCAAGGTGTACTCGATGCCGGCGGCGATGCGTTGGGGTGCATCCGCTTCGATACCGGTGCTGCGGGCGATTTTGTCGGCCGTCAAGAAACCGATTCCAAAGATATCGCGGGCCAGGCGATACGGAGTCTCTTTGATCACCTGAATTGACCTGTCGCCGTAGGTTTTGTAGATCTTTACAGCCAAGTTGGTGCTGATCTGGTGGCTCTGCAAAAAGAGCATAATCTCTTTGATTTGCTTTTGGCCCGCCCAGGCCCTGGCAATCATCTTGACTCGCTTAGCCCCGATGCCTTCGACCTCTGCCAGCCGCCAAATATCTTTCTCGATCACCTCAAGCGTATAGGGGCCGAATTTTTCGGCGATTCGACGAGCCATCACCGGGCCGATGCCCTTGATCAGCCCGCTCCCCAAATAGCGCCTGATACCCTCGACCGTGGCCGGGACTTCCTCAACATAGCGGGCGATCTCAAACTGCTCACCATATTTTGGATGGGTTTTCCATTGGCCCTCGAGGGTTAAGCGGGCTCCGGGATGAACATCGGCCAGCGTGCCAACAATGGTTACCAAGCCAAAGCGATTGCCGGCTTGAAAGCGAGCCACCGTGTAGCCGTTATCCGGATTATGATAAGTAATTCGCTCGACCACGCCTGTGAGTGCTGTCGTTAATTGGGCCATAACGATGACATTTTAGCACAAATTTTCGATATTGCAGAACCCGTTTTAGCGGACGGCTATTTTTACATTGTTAGGTATACGGGGTATAATTGAGCGCATGGAGGTTTCAAGATGGTTGATACCATACCGAGTTCAAAAATACGCCGGCTGTCGGAGGAATATAAGCGTCAGCCTCCTTCATTGGATACCGGCGAACACTCGCTTCAACAATTGTTGAAAGAACCGCGATCCGTAGAGGCCACGTTTATTCCCCGGGAATTCATTAGCGCCCTGGCGCTAAAAACGATCTACTTTTCCGGGATGATGGAGGGCTGGCAGGTAGCGCGTTCGCTGCGCTTACATTTTGCCAACATCGTCGAGCCAATTTTACAGGAGTTGAAAATTCAACACCTGCTGGAGGTGACCGGCGGCAGCAACCTCAACCGGGCTTCGTATCAATATGTGATTACGGATAAGGGCAGTTTGCGCGCACGTGAATTGCTCGAGCGCAATCGCTATGTTGGCCCCTGCCCGGTCACGATGGAACATTACGTGGCCGTCGTGCGCGCCCAAGCCCGAAATCGGCCGCAAGTGCAGGAAGGCCAGGTCAGGCGGGCCTTACACGATCTAATATTATCTCAAGATGTCATCGATCGGGTCGGGCCGGCTGTTAATTCGTTTAAATCAATGTTTCTGTATGGGCCTCCCGGTAACGGCAAAACGAGTATCGCCAAAGCCATTGCCGCCGGGATGCTGCCCGGCGACGTCATGGTGCCTCACGCCATTTTCGAAAGTGGGCAGGTAATTCTATTATATGATCCGGAAACTCACCGGCCGGTTGAGGGCGAGACGGCCCAATTGTCCGATGCCTTCACTTGGGATAAGCGTTGGGTACGCTGCCAGCCGCCGGTGGTCATCACCGGGGGCGAATTAACCCTGGATGATTTGAACCTGGCCTGGAGTGACACCAATCGCTATTATGAAGCACCGCTGCAGTTAAAAGCCAATGGCGGTATGCTGCTGGTTGATGACTTTGGGCGGCAGCAAATGACGCCGCAGGAACTGCTTAATCGCTGGATTGTCCCCCTGGAAGAACGTTTAGATTTCTTGACTTATCATACGGGCAAAAAATTCGCCATCCCCTTTGAAACGTTAATTGTTTTTTCGACTAACTTAGATCCAACCTCTCTGGTCGACGAAGCGTTTCTGCGCCGCATTCGGCACAAATTGGGCATCATGAACCCCAACGAAGAACAGTTTTATCACATTTTTCTGGGGGTTTGTAAGCTTCGTGGCGTTACATTTGACAAAGAGGCTTTTAAGCATTTGCTGCTCGAGCATTACCGCAAGACGGGGCGTCCCCTTAAAGCTTGCCATCCGCGCGATTTGCTGGAACAGTTAACCGACTTCGCCACCTACCGCAATGTTTCATCCGAAATGACCATTGAGCTGATAGATTTGGCAGCTCGGTCATACTTTAGCGATTTGATGTGACCTGCTGCCGCTTGACCACGTAAAGCGTGAAATCATCCGATTGCGGCGTCGGCCCGGTAAAAGCCTGTACAGCCTCGACCACTGCCTGAAGTACGCCGGCAGCAGTGGCCTGACGGTTAGCGGTCAGAACTGCTCGCAGCCGCTTCTCGCCGAATAATTCATGGTTCGCGTTCATTGCTTCGGTAACGCCGTCGGTATAAAAAACTAAGATGTCGCCGGACGCTACCTGGATTGTCCGCTCTTCTAATGAAATATCCTCCATCACGCCTAAAAGAATCCCCCTGGCTTGCAGCTGTTCACACTCACCCGTCTCAACCTGTAGCCAAAGCGGCCAATTATGCCCGGCACTGGCGTAGGTGAGCCGGCCCGTGTCGATATCCAGGGTTGCATAAAAGGCACTCAGAAACATTCTGGAATGGCTGTCCTTGAGCAGGAGCCGGTTAGCCCGCTCGAGTGCCTCGGCCGGACCGTAGCCGCTAAAGGCAACCGTTCGAATCATTGTCCGGCTGAGTGCCATAAACAAAGCGGCCGGTACACCCTTGCCGGCCACGTCGGCGATGACCATTCCCAGCCGCCGGTTAGAGTTGTTGGCCAGTTCAAAGAAATCGTAAAAATCGCCGCCAACCAGCCGGGCCGGACGATAAATCGAGCAAAACTCCCAACCTATGACCAGGGGACAGCTCTCCGGCAGCATGCTGTGCTGGATCTGCTGTCCGACGGTCAGCTCATCCTCAAGGCGCTGTCGCGCGATCCGCTCGTGCTGCAGCCGCGCATTATCAATTGCGATGGCGGCCTGATTGGCCATCAGACGCAAGAAGCGGAGCTCATCCTCGTCGAGCCGGCGAGGCCGGCGCATATTGATCAACAACGTTCCGATCGCTTGATCTTCGGCGATCAAAGGCACGACCGCATGTCCCCGAAAGCCCTCGGCTCTGAGCCAGCCGGTGGTCCACGGCGTTGGATCTTCTGTGAGTAGATCTTCTATCACTAAAGGAGTTTGCGTGTGCATCACCAACCCGGAACCGCTGCGTCTGTCAGCCGGGACATGGCGGCGGCTTTCGACCGGATCATTCATCCAGCCGCTGGCGGCATAAAAGGCCAACTTTTCACCACCCTCGACGGGCAGTAACAAGGCGCAGGCATCAGCTTGCAGCAGGGTGCGCACCGCCTCGACCAGGTAAGCCATCAGGTCATCCAGATCGGGCCGGCTGAGGAGCTGATTGGACAATTCAAGCAGAGCGGCCTGTTCGTCAATGCGCCGCTCTTGCAGCATATCATACAGGCGCGTTCGTTCTAAGGCAATGCCGATTTGGCTGCCGACGTTGGCCA
>JBFGLD010000334.1:0-6333 GCA_041576335.1 Anaerolineae bacterium
AGTGTCATTTTGACCCCGCTGCTGGTGCGCGGCCATACAATCGGCTTGATGACGGTGGCCACCGACGACGCGGGGCGAAACTTTAGGCCAGATGAGGTCAGGCTGGCCGAAACCATTGGCGGCGACATTGCGGCAGCCTTAGAAAGCGCTCGATTGGCAGAACAGGACAAAATGGCGGCGGCGGCTGAAGAGCGGGGCCGCCTGGCCCGCGATTTGCACGACTCGGTCACGCAGACCCTGTATTCGGCCAGCCTGGTAGCCGAAGCCTTACCGCGAGTTTGGCAAAAGAACCCGGCGGAAACCGAGGAACACCTCACGGTCATTGTCCAACTCATCCGGGGAGCGCTGGCCGAAATGCGTACTTTGCTGCTGGAACTGCGGCCTGAGACCCTGGAAAAGGTTAATATTGCCGTGCTGCTGCACCAATTGGGAGATGTACTGACGGGACAGTCGCAGATACCGGTGCAGATAACGGTTGAAGGACCGGCGCCGGCCATCCCGCCGGAGGTAAAAACGGGCCTGTACCGCATGGCTCAGGAGATATTTAACAATATTTACAAACATGCGCATGCCACTGAAGTTAGGGTGAATTTAAAGAATCTGACGAATCAGGTTATACTTCAGGTTCAGGATAACGGGCGGGGGTTTGATCCGGCGTCGGTGGCGCCGGAACAGTTGGGGCTGCGGATTATGCAGGAGCGGGCCAAAGACATTGGAGTCGGCCTTAACCTTGAAAGCGAGCCGGGGCAGGGTACCCGCATTTCGATCATTTACGAGGGACAGGAATGAGTGGCAATCTAATTCGGGTCATGATTGTAGATGATCACCGCATGGTTCGACATGGGCTAAAGACCTTTCTGGCCGGCCAAAAAGATCTGCTGATTGTGGCCGAAGCCGGCGATGGTCAGGAGGCCGTCGAGCGTTGTACTCAGGCTCAACCGGATGTGATTTTGATGGATGTGGTCATGCCCACCATGGATGGCCCGACCGCCACAACCAAAATTCGTCAGGCCTTTCCTCATATCCAGATTATTGCCTTGACTACATTTCTGGAGCCGGAGTTGGTTGAAAATGCGCTCAAATCGGGAGCCATTAGCTACCTGCTTAAAGATGTTGGCGCCAACAAACTGGCTGAAGCCATTCGAGCCGCCGCGCGTGGTCAACCCACTATCGATTCTTCTGCGGCGCACCTGCTGGTGCAGATGGCCGGCCAGCCTGCTCCGGTCGGTGAAGATCTGACCGAGCGAGAGCGGGATATTTTATCCCTACTGGTCAGAGGGTTGACCAACAAACAAATTGCCGCAGAATTGAACCTTAGCCCGGGCACAGTTAGAATCTATGTCAGCCAGATTTTGACCAAGTTAGGGGTTAGCAACCGGACCGAAGCGGCAGCTTTGGCCTTACAACACCATTTAGTTCCCCCCTTCTAATGCTACAACGAGACTTCGGAAGTCTCCGGCGTAACTTTGCTAACGAAATGACCTTGATAATCCAAGGTTTGAGCTTTGGCAAGCAATATCCGACACTTCCGAAGTCTGGAATTTAAAAATCTCGTTGTAGGACTAAACTAGCCCTTTTTTCTAAGACCCTAAAGGTTTTGAAAACCTCTAGAATTTGCGCCTTAAAGCCCTTGGGCGCGGCGTTGAAACGCCACGCAGCTACGCAAAACCTACCCTCCCCCAAATTCCTCCATTCTTTATTACACAACACCCCCTCAGCATACAATCTATCCAAAAATTCAAAGTAACTATTCAGCCAGGACTGGCAGTCCTTGTAAAACAGGGCGATTTGTTGGCTAACAACACCTGTAAGTATGGGATATCGCCATTTATAGCGTAGGACTGCCAGTCCTAAATGGATAACCTGAATAGTTACAATTCAAAAAAACTGCATCGCCATGGTTTATGACCGTTAAGAAAACCAACCTGGCTCAGTTATGGCTAGCCACTTAAGCTGACACTTGTCAGGTCAAAAAAACTGACAAGTGTCAGGTCAAACAACTGATGCCTATCAATTATTTTTTGCTCACTTTTCCTCTAAACTAAAGTTAAATCGCGTACGCCTCATCTACCCAATCAATCAATATGGAAAGCCCGATGGATGTCCTGATCGCCAGCGGACGACCCAACTTGAGATTTAGTCTAGAAGTGTTCCTGCGACAGCAGTCGGGCATTGTAGTTCTTGGCACAGTCAGTAATACGGAAAGCCTGTTGGCCATAATTCATGCGACTCGGTTCGACGTGGTGGTTATGGAGTGGGAATTATCCGGCAGTTGTTCGCCGGTTGAGGTCCTGTCTGAGGCAAAAACAGTTGAGCACCCGCCCCATTTTGTCATTCTGGGCAAAGATATAGACAGGTCACAAGCCGCTTTGGATACCGGCGCCGTTGAATTCTTGCTCCAATGGGACTCTCCGGCCGATTTGCTGGCCGCTATCCGTCGCGCTGGAGCAACCGGGCAAGCACCCAATCAAGAGGCAGAAGATGAATAGATTTGATCACGACCATCAGAAAGTGGAGGATCAAGAATGACCACAAATTCAGAAACCAAAGGCGGGGCCTTTCAATGGTGGATGATCTCCAACCTGGGGGTTGGGGCCGGATTTTCGGCCTTTGTCGCCCTGTTGGTGCCCCCCTACATCACCGAGCTTACGGGCAGCGCGGCCGAGGCCGGCGTGGTGATGGCCTTGATGAGTCTGGCCGCTGTTATGGGGCCGGTGCTGGGCGGTTTTGCCGATAAATACCGCGCCCACCGGTTGATACTGAGCCTGGGTGTCTTTGGCATGGCCTTTGCCTTTGCCGCCTTTGCTTTTGCCGCCGACGCTACCACTTTTGTGCCCATTGACGCCATTATTATGGGGGTTTCAGTGGCGGCAGTCGGAGCCATTGGCCCGGTCTTTATTGTAGGGGCCGGATTGCCTCAGGCCCTGCAAGCCAAACGGTTAACCACCTACAACCTGGTGGCCCCCATAGGGCAGGTGATCGGCGGGGCGATTATGGGCGCTGCAGCTGCCGGCGGTGTGTCTTTCAGTAACCGTTTCTGGATTGCGGCCGGGGCTATGCTTCTGGCCGGCCTGGTGACCTGGTTTGGCAGCGGCAAAGCCGCAGCGCAAATTCAGGTGGCTGCTGACTCCGATAGTAATAAAGGCGCAGCGGCAGACAAGCCCAAATCCACCGGCCTGGGGTCGGTGCTGTTTTCCACCTTTGGGGTGGTTCTACTCATCCTGACTCTCAGTTCGGTGGCCAATAACGGCATCAACAACCAGATTGCCAACATCCTGCCCAATGTCTACGGCATTGATGAGGCCACCACCTCTGGCCTGATCTCGCTGGCCGGTTTGTTGAATATCGCCTTCTTCTTTGTCGCCGGCTGGTGGATGGGGCGCTCCGGCGCTATGCCCGATTTTATTACCGGCAACGTATTGCGATTGGGGGGCGCATTGGGGTTAGCCTTGTTGGGAATGACCACCGGCTCACCAATATTGCTGGTCGCTGCTTCAATGCAACTGCTCTACCAGGGCACACCATTTGTTCGCCTGACTCAGCCGGTGGTGGCTATCCGTTTTGCCACCATCCCGGCCGGCGCCGCCAGCGGTTGGGTGCTGGGGGCCAGCGCCGTCGGCTCATTTGTGGGCAGTGCGTTGGGCGGCTGGTTGGCCGACAAGGTTGGCTTTAACGCGATTAACTGGATGGGCGGCATTGCCGCCGGTGCGGCCGTATTGCTGGTCTTTATGGTACTGTTACCGGCCGAACGCAAAAAGCGCCAGACCGAAGAGGCGGCAGCGTCATAATGCTGACCACTCTGGAGAATAAACTTTCGCAAATTAAATTAATGATTAAAGGAGAACAACATGTGCTGTGCATTCACGACCCTAGTTTTGCTTGGACCACGAGTTTTCATTTTGTTTTGGTGGCTGTTTGACCCACAGCGCTGGGCGCTTGCCTTTGGCAGCAGCTTTTTGTGGCCGTTGTTGGGCTGGCTATTTTTGCCCTGGACCACGCTAATGTTTGTGCTGGTTGCGCCCGGCGGCAATATTGTTGGCTTTGATTGGGTTTGGCTGGCGTTGGCTCTCTTCTCTGACATTGGCAGCTACACCGGCGGCGCATACGGCAACCGCGACCGTATTCCCGGTTATGCGCAGCGCTAAGCGCTAGGGCATTGCGGATTTTGTGGACGAGGTTATCGGTATGGAGTTCAGCGATCACGTGTTGTCGCAGGGTCAGGGCGATCGATTCGACCGTTGGGTAGAGTTTTTTGGGGTGCTGGTGATGTCGCTGGCCACCGTAGCGACCGCCTGGTGCGCCTACCAGGCGGCGCTATGGGGCGGCGACGAGGCCCGGCTCTATTTTGAGGCGGTAGCGCTGCGAACCGAGGCCGGTCAGCAGCAGAACCGGGTATTTCAAAAAACCGGTTTTCAGGCCAGCCTGTTTGTGGAATATGCGGCGGCGGTGTCGCAGGATAACGACGTTCTGGCCGAATTCTTGTTCCGGCGCTTTCCGCCGGAGTTGAAGACGGCCACCGACGCCTGGCTGGCCACCGACCCGCTCGATAACCCGGATGCGCCACTGTCGCCCTTTGATATGGCGCAGTATCGCCTACCTGAACAGGATGCAGCGCTGCAGGCCGAACAGGTGGCGGAGGATAAGTTTGAGGCAGCCCTGCAGGCCGACGAGCACGCCGATAATTATGTCCTGCTGACCGTCATTTTTGCCACAGTCCTTTTCTTTAGCGGCATCAGCGGCAAGTTCCAGTGGCGGGTGATTGATGCCGCGGTCCTGACGATTGCGGGACTGGTGTTGCTGGGCGGGTTAGTGTTGTTGCTCCAGCTGCCGGTACAGTGAAGAACAATTAGCGATGGAAGGATTACGGGTTTGAGGAACTTCATCTTCTTGAAGCGGATGAGGCGGTTATCAAGCCGCTAATTGTTGATGATTTTTTATGACTTAGACTGGCCCAATCTCGGAGATTGGGCCAGTCTGGACGAATTTCAATGTTAAGCCGAGATGGTGAGGGATTGAGTAGCAAATGGCAGGAACTTGCCGGGGTAAGATGTTAGGAGACATTGGGTGACCAATACGATCAAGACAATCATCGATAATTTGATACGCCTCGCAATTCTATGGCTGGTTGATGCGCTGTCGCTGGCCGCAGCCGCCTGGATCTTACCGGGTCTTGCTTTTACCGCCGTGGACTCGGCGCCACGCCGGGTGGTAATCGTGTCCGCGGCGCTGCTGCTGGCTATTGTAAATCTCCTAATCCGGCCAATCGTGCTGATGCTGGCCCGCCCTTTAGGTTGGATCGCGCTGCTGGTGATTGGTTTTTTGGTCAATGCCCTGGCGATTTGGATTACGGCGGCGCTACTGCCCGGCTTCGACGTCACCTTCTGGGGCGGCATTATCGGCGGTATCGTCATTGCTTTATTCAATGCGATCCTGACCGGAATATTGGAGATCAATGATGAAGGATCCTGGTACCAAAACCGGATTCAACGATTAGCCCGGCAGCAACCATTCGCCGACGCCGGTGAGCCGGGCCGCGGCTTGATGATGGTTGAGATTGATGGGCTGAGCTACTGGCATCTACAAAAAGCGCTTGAAGATGGGTTGATGCCCACCTTTCAGCAAATGATAGCTGAGGACGGCTACAAGGTGTCGCGCGTGGACTGCGGCCTGCCGTCAATGACCTCAGCTTGTCAAGCGGGTATCATGTTCGGCGACAATCACGACATTCCCGCCTACCGCTGGTATGACAAGGCCAAGCAGAAGCTCTACGTATCGGCCTCGGATGCGACCGAGCTGAACGGTCGCTATGCTCGGGGTCAAGGGCTGATGCGCCAGGGCTCCAGCATCATGAACATGCTCAACGGCGATGCCGAGAAGTCCATGTTCACCATGGCCAATATGTTCGAGGCAGACGAACAGGAAAAGAAGCGACGTGCCCAGGATGTAGCCTTGCTGATGCTCGACCCCTACTTTCTAACCCGGGCCATTGCCCTTTTTCTGGCCGAGGTTGTCCGTGAGCTGTGGGAAGCGTGGCAACAGAAACGCAAAGATGTGCAGCCCCGTCTTAACCGGCTGGAACACGGGTATCCCTTTCTCCGAGCAGCCATGTGTGTCCTCATGCGCGACATTTCGACCAACCTGGCTATCCTCGATATGATGCGCGGTGCGTCCTCCATCTACATGCTCTACCTGGGCTACGACGAGGTGGCCCACCATTCCGGGCCTTGGACAGATGATGCCTTTGGCGACCTTAAACGAGTGGACCCAACCTTTGCCCGGCTGCGGCGGGTGATCAAGGAGCAGGCGCCGCGTCCGTATGATCTGATTATTCTC
>JBFGLD010000335.1:0-6327 GCA_041576335.1 Anaerolineae bacterium
ACGGCCGATACCGACTTAACCCCGGTTGATCTCGGCAGCTACTCCAGCCGGGTGACCTTAATGACCGGCAATGCAGCCATCGAAGCCAGTCGCAAGCTGCGTCAGGTATTGCTCGAGACGGCCGCTGCAGAGCTGATGGTTCCGGTTGAAAGCCTGGCAGCCCGCGACAACGTCGTATTCTGCGTTGACGACGAGCGGGGTCGCCGGATTGACTTCCCGGATTTGGTTAAGATCGCCGAGGCCAAACACGGCACTTTGGCTGCTGTTGGCAGCTATACTCCGCCACGCCGGGGCGGGCGCTACAAGGGCGCCGGCGTGGGGCCAACCCCGGCTTATACCTATGGAGCCTGCGTGGCTCTGGTTGACGTCGATCCGGACACGGCCGAACTCACCGTCGAAAAAATTTGGATTGCCCACGACGTGGGGCGGGCGCTCAACCCCCTTTTGGTTGAAGGGCAGGTCGAGGGCAGTGTCTACATGGGGCTGGGCGAGGCGCTGATGGAAGAGCAGGTCTTCCGCCGCGGCCTCCATGAGATTCCAACAATGCTCGACTACAAAAGTCCCACATTTCTGGAAGTGCCCGACATCGAGACTATCCTCATCGAAACCAACGATCCTAACGGGCCCTACGGCGCCAAAGAGGCCGGCCAGGGGCCGCTGTTACCGGTGATTCCGGCTATCGCCAACGCCGTGTACGATGCCGTTGGCGTGCGCATCGACGAAGTCCCGATCCATCCCGAGAAGATCTTTAACGCCTTACGCCAGAAGAACAAGGGCGGCGAGGGGCGCCTCGGGCCGAAGCGTGTACCTGATATCGAATTTCCGGAACCGATCAGAGTCGAATCGCAGTGGGGACAGCCGGCTGACCAACAGCCACAGAATGGGCAGTGAAGAAGCCGGTTAAACTCGACAGATTGAAGTGCGTAAGGCGTGGGCACAGCACGGCCGACCTGAAATATAACATACTTGACCCTTAGGGTTTTGCCAAAAATTAGACATTGGAGTTAGAACCATGCTTCGACTACCACCTTTCGAATATCTGGCGCCGCGCACACTTGACGAGGCGGCTGAGATGATGGCTCAGCACTTTCCGCGGGCGATGCTGGTTGCCGGCGGAACGGACGTCTATCCCGGCATGAAGCGCCGCATTTTCGAGCCAAAGGTGCTGGTTGGCCTGCGCCGAATTAAGGAATTGAAGCATTTTGAAGCCAACGGCGCAGTAACGATAGGCGCCGGGTTAACGTTGACAGAAATCAGCCACCACCCCCTCATCACTGAACGATATCCGGCACTGGCCGCGGCAGCCAACCTGGTCTCCACGCCTCAGCTGCGCAATATGGGCACCATCGGCGGTAATCTGTGCGTTGATACCCGCTGCACCTACTACAACCAAAATGAACCATGGCGGCAGGCCCTGGGTTACTGCATGAAGAAAGATGGGACCACCTGCTGGGTGGCGCCGAGCAGCCCCCGCTGTTGGGCGGTTAGCTCTTCAGACACCGCGCCGGTGATGATCGCCCTGACGGCAACTGTGCGGCTGACCGGTTCCCAGGGCGAACGCACCATTCCGGTTCAAGCGCTTTATAATAACGACGGCATCGAATATTTAAGAAAGCTGCCGGGCGAAATTTTAGCCGACATCCATATACCTGATCCCACCGGCATGATGATGAGCTACCAAAAGCTGCGGCGACGCGGCTCATTTGATTTTCCAATTGTCAGCGTAGCGGCGGTCCTGCGGCAAAACGGAGAGGGCATCTGCAGCGAAGCCAACATTGTATTGGGCGCAGTCGCGTCGTACCCGATCAAAGCCGTCGACGCTGAAGCGATACTGGTGGGCCAGAAAATAAACGAGGAACTGGTCCAAGAAGCGGCGAAAGCAGCCTTCAAACCGGCCAAGCCTTTGGATAACACCGACATGGGTCATCCCTATCGCAAGCAGATGGTGCGGGTGTACGTAGCCAGAGCACTGCGCGAGGCAGCGGGGTTAGCCGATTAAACAATGTCACTCAATGTCATTAAATAACGCCTGAGTGATCAACGACGCTAATGCATCGTTGAAAAAAGCGAATTGCCATTTTTTGAGGCCCGGCAGAGGGACATTTCGATGACGACATTTTTCGAACGTGGCACCGAAACGATGCCGCGTGAGCAGTTAGCTCAACTGCAGCTGCAGAAGCTGCAAAGCCTGCTGGTGGAACTTTATGGCAAAAATCGGTTCTATACCCACAAATTCAGGCAGGCCGGTTTTCGGCCCGGTGACCTCAAATCACTGGCCGACCTCGGCCAACTTCCGACGACCACCAAAACTGAGTTAATTGAAGATCAGCAGACTGACGGCTTTGCCGGCAATTTGACTTACCCACTGTCCGCGTACACCCGCTACCATCAAACCTCCGGCACCACCGGGCAGCCGCTGCGGGTCTTCGACACAGCGGATAGTTGGGATTGGTGGGGTCGCTGCTGGGGCTATGTACTGGCCGGCGCAGGCTTGACCGCGGCGGACAGGATTTTTTGCGCCTTCTCATTTGGCCCGTTTATTGGCTTTTGGGCGGCCGTCGAAGGTGCGCGACACATCGGGGCGCTGCTGATCCCCGGCGGGGGGCGATCCTCGCTGGATCGACTGCGTCTAATGGCCGAAACCGGCAGCACCGCCCTGTGCTGTACCCCAACGTATGCTCTACACCTCCTTGAGATTGCTCGCGAAAACCTCATCGATCCGACCGAGCTTGAGGTTCGCACCACCGTCCACGCCGGTGAGCCGGGAGCCAATATCCCGGCCACCAAGGCGCGCATCCAGCAGGGTTGGGCGGCCAAATGCTACGACCATGCCGGCGCATCGGAGGTGGGGGCCCATAGTTTTGAATGTGAGGCTCAGCCTAACGGCGTTCACGTCATCGAAAGCGAATTCATCGTCGAAGTCGTGGATCCCGACAGCGGACAGCCCGTGGTATCCGGCCAAAAAGGGGAATTGGTGATTACGAATTTGGGACGTTGGGGTTTTCCGGTGATCCGCTACCGTACCGGCGATGCTATCGTACTCAACGACACTGCTTGTGACTGCGGGCGAACCTTTCTTCGCCTGGAGGGTGGCGTCATCGGCCGCGTCGACGACATGGTTACGGTGCGCGGGGTCAACATTTTCCCCAGCGCAATTGAAGATCTCGTGCGGCAGCAGCAGGAAGTGGACGAATTTCGGGTCACCGTTGACAAGCGGGGACTGCTCGATGAATTAAATATCGAAGTTGAACTCATTGAGGGCTGTGACGACACACGGGTCTGTACGGCGCTCAACCACTTGATGACCGGCAAGCTGGGGCTGCGACTCGCCGTTGTGGCCGTGGCGCGCAATACCCTGCCTCGCTTCGAGCTGAAGGCACGCCGGTTTAGGGTTTTAACGAACTGATTTTGCTAAATCAAGCGCTCATGGTATATTAAAACATACCACTCGGTCGGTATTTTCGATGTATGCCAAGTCAGCCACGACCATCACCAATATTTTGGAAGCAGCCCAAAAACTTTTCGTTAACAAAAACTACGCCGACGTCACCATGGCGGAAATTGCGGATGCTGCCCGGGTAACGAAAGGTGCACTTTACCACCATTTCGATAGTAAAGAAGCGCTCTATGCGGCCATGATGCTGGTCGACCTGGAAGCGAAAAAACAGTTGATGCATGCCGCGGTAGAGCGCCAGGGAACATGCCGGGCAAGATTGTACGATTTGACGATGGCCTTCCTCGATCTGTCTCACGACAAGCGGCAGCTGATGAAGCTGGTTCGGCGCGACATCAATATCTTCAAGAACCCGGTCCGTGATCAACTGATCCGGGCCTATCAGGCTGCCCTACCCGAACAAGTTGAGCTTATCATCCTGGACGGTATGCGCGCCGGCGAATTGACCGATGGGGACGCCCGGCTGTTAGCCTGGCAGTATGTGGCCATGGTTGAGGTGATGCTGAGCCGATATGTGCAAAATTTATTGGGCAACCAGCAGCAGGCAGCCGGCTACGTCTTAAATTTATTTTTTAACGGGGCAAAACGCGGCGCATAAGCCGCCTTAAAGAATTTTGGAGGCAATGACTTTATGGCAAAAATGTTGATCAACGGCGAATCGGTTGACGCCCTCAGCGACAAAACTTATGAGGTCATCAACCCGGCCAACGGAAAAACGATCGATACGGTGCCGCTCGGCGATGTTGACGACGCTCGAGCCGCCGTCGGTGCGGCCAAGGCCGCTTTTGGCGAATGGGCCAATACGGCCCCGGATAAACGAGCTGAGCTAATGCGGGCCGGTTTAGCCAAGGTTAAGGAAAATTTACCCCAGCTCACGACGATGCTGACCGAGGAGCAGGGCAAGCCCTTATTCGAGGCCGGGGGGGAACTCCATCATTTTTTGCACGGCATGGCGTTTTACGCCGACCTGGCCAGTAAAATTCGCGGGGCGTTAGCGCCTCTGCCCCCGGCCATGAATCCTAAAAGTTACGGTGTCATTATGCCTTTCCCGGTTGGGGTCGCCGTTGGCATTGTGCCCTGGAACTTCCCCATCACCCTTATGGGTACCAAGATCGGACCGGCCCTGGCCGCAGGCTGCCCGATTATCATCAAACCGGCCACGACTACCCCGCTTACCACGCTCAAGATCATCGGACTGATGAACGAGGCCGGTTTACCGACCGGTGTATTACAGTGCCTGACCGGCCCGGGCGGCACGCTGGGGAACGAACTGATCAGCCATCCTGATGTCAAGCGGGTGGCTTTAACCGGAAGTTCCGCCACCGGCGAACGGGTGATGAAAGTAGCCGGACCCAAGTTTAAGCGTATCACGCTGGAGTTAGGCGGCTCCGATCCTATGATTGTATGCCCTGATGCTGATATGGGCAAAGCGGTCAATGGGGCCATGATTGGCCGCTTTTGGAATGCCGGGCAAGCCTGCTTGGCCGTTAAGCGTTTGTACCTATTTGATGAAATCTACGACGAGTTTCTTGAGGCCCTGGTCGACAAAGTTGGCCGCTATGAGCCGGGTAACGGCAAAACCAAAGCCGACAAGCCCAAAATCCGTATGGGACCGATCCACACCGAGACTCAGCGGGTTGAGATCGAGGAACAGTTAGCCGACGCCGTCAGCAAGGGGGCCGAGGTGCTGGTCGGCGGCACGCGCGCCGAAGGCGAAGGACTGGATCGGGGTTATTTTTACAACCCTGCCGTCGTGGCCAACGTGGCCGAGAACAGCCGTCTGGTAACCGAAGAAGTCTTTGGCCCGGTGCTGCCGGTCTTCAAGGTGTCGAATTTGGATGAAGCAATTGCCAAGGCTAATGCCAGCCCCTGGGGTCTGGGCGCATCGATTTGGACCAACAATATGAAGTGGGCCAATCAAGCTGCTCGCGAGATCGAGAGCGGTATGCTGTGGATCAACCAGATCCACTACGGCTACGACGAGCTGCCCTTTGGCGGGGTCAAGGCCAGCGGCATTGGCCGCGAGCACGGCCCCGAAGCCCTCGATTACTACCTCGAGCCGAAGAGCGTGGTCTTTGGCGGGCTAGACTGAGCAGACGAATGAGCGGCGGCCGGCGGCTACTGCTCCCGGTTGGTATCATCGTTCGTCATCGGGCAAGCGGGCTTACGTCAATTTGCAGGGCGCAATACACAAAGGCGTCCGACCGAGCCTTCAACGCAGCGACGAGCAGTGAATATACGTTTTCGGCGATCGTCGGTCGTTCGTCCACGGTCATGATTACAGAGGAGACAATTGATGAGTGATGCATACGTAACCTTTAGCAAAGAAGCGCCGTTGGGCACGATCACCCTTAATCGCCCACCGGCCAACAGCTACGACCTTAAGTTTATGCAGGACCTTGACATCGCTATCGACGCGGCGGCAGCCGACGATGGGGTGAAGGTGGTCCTGCTGGTTAGCGCCTCGGAGAAATTTTTCTGCGGTGGAGCGGACATCAAGGCTTTCTTGGCCAACAGCGCCGAAGCCAATATGGAGATGGTTCATTTTGCTCACCAGGCCCTGGCTAAGATGGCCCGCCTGCCCAAGATCTTCATAGCCGTCATCAACGGGCATGCTATGGGCGGCGGGCTCGAGATTGCCCTAGCCTGTGATTTTCGACTGGCCGGCGACGGCAAATATCTGCTGGCCCTGCCGGAGGCAACCCTGGGTCTGCTGCCCGGCAACGGCGGCACCCAGCGCCTGCCCCGGCTGATCGGGGCGGGCCGCGCGTTGGAGCTCATGCTCACCGGCGGCACCGTCAATCCCCAGCAGGCGCTGGAGCTGGGCATGGTCAACAAGCTTTTCCCCCATGACTCACTGTCACAAGAAACCA
>JBFGLD010000336.1:0-6319 GCA_041576335.1 Anaerolineae bacterium
ATGGGGCTTTGGGACTGACTTTGGCCGCCGAAACCGCCATCGGAAAACATCCGATGGAATGTATTAATATGCTGAACAAATTAATACAACACGCCGAGTCAATGCTCAATGGTCATAAACCCAACGGCCAGGCAAATGAATTGATCAAATACCTGGCCTCTTCAAACTATCTCTTAGAAAATGTATCGTCGTCACTGATTCCTCCCCACGGCGGAAAATTAGTCAACCGGGTCCTGGCCAATCTCCCTGACAAAAGCTACCTGGACTCATTGCCGAAAATTAGGCTTGACCAGAATAAGCAAATGGATGTCGGGCAAATTGCCAGCGGGACCTATAGCCCGCTTGAAGGATTCATGGGCCAGGCAGATTTTCTCGCTGTTTTAAGCGATATGCGCTTGGCTAACGGCCTCGTCTGGCCGCTGCCGATCACGTTAGATGTCGCCCAAGAGACCGCCGCCAAGTTGTCAATCGGCGAAGTCGTCGGTTTAACCGATGAGGGGGGTGAGGTGATGGCCCTCCTTCATTTGAGCGAAAAATTTCAGTTTGATCGGGAAGATACAGCTCTAAAAATGTATGGCACAACTAGTAACGATCATCCCGGGGTCCGAATGGTTCAGGCCATGCAGCCGGTGCTATTGGCCGGGAAGATTGATTTGATCAAGGGCAGGGACTCGGAAACCAAGGCCTACGAACTATCCCCAAAACAACTTCGCCGACTGTTTGAAGATAGAGGCTGGGCCAAGGTACTTGGTTTCCACACTCGCAATGTCATTCATCGAGGGCATGAATTCATGCAGTTAAAAGCCATGGAGGATGAAAATTGCGATGGACTTCTCTTGCATCCGGTCATCGGCAAAAAGAAAGCCGGGGATTTCAAGCCTGAGTACATTCTCAAAAGCTATGAACAAATGATCGAGCATTTTTATCCAAAAGATAAGGTTATTTTGGCCGCCTTTTCGACCTTTTCAAGGTATGCTGGCCCCAGAGAAGCCCTATTTACGGCCTTATGTCGAAAGAATTTTGGATGTAGCCATTTCATTGTCGGTCGGGATCACACCGGCGTGGGGAATTACTATGATCCTCAGGCTTCACACCGAATATTCGATGAATTCCCGGAGATAGGCATTGAGGCGGTCAAGTTTGATGAGGTGTTTTTTTCAAGGTCTTTAAACGAATATGTCCACAGGAACGGTAATTCTCATCACCATGGAGAAATTGAGACATTACAAATCAGTGGCACCCAAGCCCGAGAGATGTTCGAAAGAGGGCAGCAGCCGCCCGGTTGGTTCATGCGGCCCGAAATATCCCAGATTATTCTAGACGCCATACAAAGAAACGAACAGGTTTTTGTCAGCCATGAACAAATGTAGATGGGTTACAATGCGGCTTGGCGTGCAGGGCCGGCGCATAAGCACCAAAACCAGGCAGCATTTTGAATTTTGGCATGACTCAATTGAAGAAACAAGATCCTCTGCAATGCAGTTGGTAGTTATAGCTAATATCTATGGAAAATTACGCTAGTGTGCTCCTAAAAATTCTTCTACTGACGTTGATCAGTTTTATCTTCGCTCCAAACGCTGTTGACGGCAGATTATTGCTCGTATCCCAAGACGGTCGTGGTGACTTCACTACGATTACCGATGCGGCAAATGCTGCTCAGCCGGGAGATACGGTATTGATAAGTGGTGGGGTTTATCATGAAACATTGCGGCCCCATCAGTCTGGAACAGCTGACAATCGGATTACGTATACTAATGTTGCCGGTGAAGAAGTGATTATTTCGGATACTGACGTAGGCTTAGATTTGAATCTTAGATCTTATATCACGGTGAAGGGTATCCAATTTGAGAATATTGATGTTTTTGGTTCGATATATGATGGACATCATAATGAGATTGCATATTGCTCGTTTGTGCAGATGCGAAATTATGTGCAATTTATCGGTTTTGGCGTAAATGGCGGCGCTTCGTATAACTGGATCCACCATAATACGTTTTCAAGATGGGGATATTTTGATGATACTGAAGATTATGGAGATATGATTTCGATATACGATAGTGAAGGAACAACGAGCTATAATTTATTTGAAGAGAATGAAGTTTCATATGCAGGACATGCCCCGTTCAGATTAGCGTCACGCTACAATGTAGTTCGGAATAATTATTTCCATAATGAGCCCTGGTATGACGATTTCGGTAATCGGGGCATGGAAATTGCATATCATGAAGGCAGTGGAGGTGTAGCAGAATTCAATTTGATAGAGGGCAATAGATTCGGAATGACAGGCGTGCCGTCTGATGCAGAATATGGGGCCGGCATGCAATTGGGGGCTCCCCATCACATAGTGCGCTATAATGTTTTTTACTACAGCGCTGGTCCGGGATTATCACTTTCGACATGGTTTGGCGAAGGTGATACGCGGGCTGACTATAATCATATTTATAATAATGTGTTTTACAAAAATGGATTGACCCCCACGATTTCGTACTGGAGCGCGGGGCTGGTTACTATCGAGACAGGTGAACCAATCATAGGGAATGTTATCAAGCAGAACATTTTTTACGCTAACAACATACAAAGTTTTTTTTGGGCAGGAAACCAACGAGATGAGAGTTTAATTCCATTGGACCAGGTAGTTGAAAATAACTTAGAAAATGTAGATCCCTTGTTTGTTGATGTGGTAAGCCCGGTGGATCCGCTAAATGCAGCATTGCCTGATTTTCATCTACAGGCCACTAGTCCAGCGGTTGATACGGGAATACATTTGACGTTTGTAAAAAACTCAGGAAATGGAACAGCCTTGACAGTGGACGATGCCGGGTACTTTTCTGATGGCTTTGGGATTGTGGATGCTGACTGGATAAAAATCGGGAACACAGATCCGGTTGAGATTGACTCTATAGCTTATGATACCAACATAATCAATATAGGTCAGTCAAGAAGTTGGAGTAAAGGTGACCCTGTTTATTTGTATAAAAACTCTGCCGGAACTGTTGTTTATGAGGGCGCTGCCCCTGATGTGGGCGCGTTTGAGTACAAACCGACTACAGTTACTCTACCCTTTTTCCTGCCAGTGATTACCAAGTAATTAGTGCATCTATATTTGATTTATACAGAATGTAAATCATGGCCCTAATTTTCAGTGGTCAATTATGTATCAATTAGGACCCTACGGAAAATTGAGGCAGCCTGATGGTTCGATCAATACTGTTGAAAATTGTCGCGCCCAGAGACGGTAATCGGTGCCCTTGCGTGCGGCGCGAACGCGTAAGCACCTAAATTCTGCTCAAGGCTTGATACATTTCGGAGGGAAAGATAGCTGTAATGAAAGGTCTTCTAACATCACACTATTCTACAATGTTTGAGAAGAGAGGCGTGACAAGAGTCCCGCATTTACTCTCGAAATCTCTATTATTTGTCCGGGACCTCTACAAGAGTAGGAAACTGAGCGAACTTGCTTCATTCATGGTTTGGGAGTTTCTCCATGAATTTGGGCTGTTTCCGAAACAGGAATATCTGGATTTCAACAACAAGGACGTGTTAACATTAGAGAATGAACGCTTGAATGTTCTGGATTCGAGCGAACATATAGCTCATTTCTTTAGAAGCAAAGAGCTAAGCGTTGTTCGCTCGGACCACGATTGGAAACTTCTCTTTATCAACAACAATAGAGAGATTTATGGATGTCTCTATTCAGACGACAAAAAACTGTATAAAAGCGCTGATAACGGAAAATCTTTGATGCTGGTCAAAGAATTCTCCAAGAGTATTGTCTCTTTATTTATTTCCAGCGAACAGACAATCTTTGTATGCGTAAAAGGTGCTGTTTACAAAAGCTCGGATAGTGGTAGCTCATTTAAGAAGTCATTGAATTTAAGCTCTTCCGAAAGTTATTTCAGAAGAAATTATGGAATTACAGAAACACCGGGCAAGACATTAATAATCGGGGAATATGGCAATGTACCGAACCGGGGAGGTTGGCAGAATCTGACGTACCTATATTTTAGTTCTGATAATGGAGAAACGTGGGAAAGATCAGATTTTTTGAAAAAACGAGGGGCTAATAAGCATGTTCACCTTGTGTGGTATAGCAAGTTAATAAACAAGGTTGTTGTAGCAGATGGTGATAACAAAAAAAGGCTATGGATAAGCGATGCATTAAACTCACTCGATTTAAGAAATCCTAATAAGTGGAAACTTGTTAATAAGTTCCATATCCAAATGGGCGGGCATACGGCGATCGTGGAAAGTGATGGCAAGATACTTTTTGGGACAGATTATATGGGGGGGACCAATTTTATTCTGGAATCAACAGATTGCAGGAAGTTCAGCAAGAGAATAGTTCCAGACCCGTTTAGAAAAAGCCCGATAATGCAGCTGCTCCAAAGAAGGTCGAAGAAGGGGAATGAAATATGGGCGCTCTTACCGTATTCCACATCTAATTCCAAATGCCTATTAATGTACACGGTCAATAACGGAAAAAGTTGGAACAAAGTCATTGAGTACAGTGGGGCCACTCACGGCGTTCAATTAATAGGCTCATCAAATGACATCCCAGATGCATTGTATCTTTCGGTTAGGGATGTAAAAAATAATAGTCGCATCGTCTATAAAATCGTTGATTATGAACCGTAACGATCTCCGAATTATCCAGATCTGGCTTGTCAGCTATTCACGACTTAATAATACTTCGTTTTGAGACAGGTTGCCAGGCCCCGGAAGATATCACATATTACGGCTCGAGTATTGCATCCCATTAATTTGGAATAGAATGCACTTTTTTGACATTTTGGTCATCTAGCACAGGTACTATATCTTGACGACACTCAAATTAACGAAGAATTTCAAAGTCATTTCAAGATTACTCTCTGACAAAAGCTTAACCCAAAAAGCATATCTGAATGCTTTGACAGCGACTTTAGACTATGGCGCTCTTATAATAACCGGGTTCATTGTCACGCCTTTGCTCGTGGCCGGGTTGGGCAATATAGGCTACGGTATCTGGAGAACCCTGGATAGTCTCACCGGATACATTTCAGCCGCCAGCGGCCGACCTTCTCAAGCATTAAAGACGACCATTGCTAATCTACAAAGCTCGACTGACTATGAAGCCAAGCGACGCCATGTCGCCAGTGCCATCATAGTTTGGCTCTTGTTCTTCCCACTCTTGACCACCTTGGGCGGCGTATTGGTTTGGTTCGCCCCAATTTGGGTAAAAGGTGTGCCCGGGGAACTGTATGGAATTGTGCGCTTGGCCGCCGGCCTGCTGGTCGCCCGCATGATTCTGACCACCCTGACAAATCTACCTCAGTCGGTGCTGGAAGGTGAAAATCTGGGGTATAAACGCATGTGGCTCTCCGCCACGCTGGTCTTCGTTGGTGGTGGGTTGACGATTTTGGCCTTGTATTTGGATACGGGCTTGGTGGGTGTGGCCGTTGCCAGCCTGGTGACAATCCTTTTAACCGGCCTGCTGTACCTGTTCGTGGTACGTAGCTTTGTGCCTTGGTTTGGCTTGGCCAAACCTTCACGGCGAGCGGTACGCCAATTCTTAGGCTTAAGTGGGTGGTTTCTGATTTGGCGCTTGGTTATGCAGCTGATGGTATCTAGTGACGTGATAATTTTGGGTGTGTTTGCTTCGGTCGAGCTGGTCACTACTTATTCACTCACGAAATATGCGCCGGAGACCTTATTTAGATTTGTAGCTATCTTGGTGTTTGGGACTACTCCTGGCCTGGGCGGGCTCATTGGAGCTGGCAACTTACAGAAGGCTGAACGGGTGCGAAGTGAGATCATGATCCTTACCTGGTTGGTCACGACCGCCATCGGATTAACCATTCTGCTCTGGAATCAGACCTTTATTCGGCTCTGGGTCGGGGCAGAACACTATGCGGGGTCTAACTCGACGATTTTAATCCTGGTGATGATCGGTCAATTCGCTCTGATTCGAAATGATGCCAATATTATCGACCTGACGCTTGATCTGTCCCGCAAAGTGCTCCTCGGGCTTTTGTCGGCCACTATATCGGTGGTGATTGCCGCTGTCTTGGTTAGCTTCTTTAATGCCGGAATTTCGGGTCTGGTGTTAGGATTAATTGCCGGCCGCTCCATCCTTAGTCTGATCTATCCGCTGATGATCGGACGTTTCCTGGGCGTTTCAATGTACGCTCAACTTAAGGGAGCGCTGAGACCAACTTTGGTCACCATTCTGCTCCTGTTATTAGCCTCAAGGCTAAATGACTTCTTCAACAGTGGCACATCGTTGGTTGTATCAAGTTGGTTCGGTTTCTTTCTCGCTGCTGCTGTGACGCTCGGTGTCATG
>JBFGLD010000337.1:0-6314 GCA_041576335.1 Anaerolineae bacterium
AGAGGGCTTGCCGGGAATAGACTTTTCAGAATACCAAGATGTGACTTCTGTATATGGATACCCTGGGCCGGTTTCAAACCTTAAGGATCCGCCAGAAGGATTGACGTATCTGTTTGCCGAGTCTCTCCGAAGCTACTTTGAGAAAGAGAAGGTAATAACTGCTTTCTCGCGCTTACACCCCTCGATGTTGAATCAAGAAGCTTTCTTCCGGGGCCTCGATAGCCAAGTGCTTAATATTGGTCCAACGGTTGCCATTGACCTTAGCTTGCCCGTTCATATACAACGTCAACAATATCGATCGAATCACAGGCGTGACATAAATAGAGCGAAACGGGAGGGTATTGAGTGCATTCACGATCGGGATTGGCATTATTTCGATGGCTTTTTAGAAATCTATTACCAGACAATGAACCGTACTGGTGCGACCAACAATTATTTCTTTGAACGATCATATTTTGATCGCCTACGCGAGTTGTTAGGGAACAAGTTACAGCTTTTCGTTGCGCTCAAAGAAGGTGTGGTGACCTCCGGGGCCTTGTTTACCGTATACAATTCAACTATCCAATATCATCTTGGCGGAACGGACTCGCGCTACCTTGCACTGGCTCCCAGCAAATTAATCTTCGACACAGTTAGGCTTTGGGGTACAGAGATTGGCGCTAAGATTTTCCATTTAGGTGGCGGCTTGGGATCGAGAGAAGACAGTCTATTTCGCTTCAAGGCGGGTTTCTCGAGCCTGAGATTCCAGTTTAAGGTGTGGCGTATGGTGGTGAATCAAGGTGCGTACGAGCAGTTGGTAGAACAAAAGCGTAGCTGGAACAAAGCTAACGAGTTTCAAGCCATAGATGACGATTTCTTTCCTGCTTATCGTTGCCCGGCAAAATTGACGGAGACATTGACACCATCCGTAAACATCATCCCCACATAATCGTAGCTGCGTGTTCCATCTACCCAAGAGTAGTATTCAGCATGAACCGAAAACCACAAGGAGAAAAAAATGTCAGATTTCCTAGCCGCGCCTCAACAAATTATCACTACCAAGCGCGCACCCAATGGTCAAGATCCTGTTGCGCAAAATCTGCAGGTCAGTCCCATTCCCATGGGTTCGCCCGACCTGACCCAGGCCGAGCGTCAGGCGGTCCAGCGGGTTCTAGAGACTCGGGGGCTCAGTATTGGTCCGCAACTTGAAGCTTTCGAGCGGGCCTTGGCCGCCTACACGGGTACGGCGCACGCCGTTGGCGTTAATTCCGGCACCAGTGGATTGCATCTCTCCGTTATCGCCGCCGGCGTGAGCGAAGGTGATCTCGTCATCACTACCCCCTTTTCTTTTATTGCCTCGGCCAATTGTATCCTTTACGAGCGGGCCATTCCGGTATTTGTGGACGTGGATCCAAACACCGGTAATATCGATCCGGCGCTCGTCGCCGAAGCGGCTGAAGGTCTAACTCAAGGTGGGCAGGCAATGGAGCGCTGGCTGCCCCCAGCGCTCAGAAATTCACCGTCAGCGGCCATTCAAAAGCTGAAAGCGCTTTTGCCTGTCCATGCCTTTGGCCAACCGGCCGATATGGATCCAATCGCTGAGGTTGCTGATAGCTATGGCTTAGCCATCATTGAAGACGCCTGTGAAGCAATTGGGGCGGAGTACAAAGGGCGAAGAGCAGGCACTCTAAGCAATGCAGCCGTTTTCGCGTTCTACCCCAACAAGCAGATAACGACCGGCGAAGGTGGCATGATCGTCACCGACGACGAAACATGGGCCAATCTTTTTAGATCCCTGCGCAACCAGGGCCGCGACGTCTTCGACGCCTGGTTGAACCATACCCGACTGGGCTACAACTACCGCCTGGACGAGATGAGTGCTGCGCTGGGCCTGGTCCAGATCCAGCGGATTGAGGAATTGCTGACCAAGCGGGCTCAAGTCGTGCAATGGTACAACGAACGTCTGGCAGGCATAGACCTGATAGAGCGACCCCATATCGCGCCGACCACGACCCGCATGAGCTGGTTTGTCTACGTAGTACGGATCAAGCCACCGGTGGACCGCGACGAAATCATGGGCAAACTGGCTGCGGTTGGCATTCCCAGCCGTCCTTACTTTACCCCCATCCACCTACAACCTTTCTATCAAGAGAAATTTGGTTATGGGCGAGGTAATTTCCCTGTTACTGAAAACCTGGGTGACGTCTCCCTGGCTCTACCTTTTTCGAGTGTCATGGTCGAAAGCCAAGTAGAGCGGGTATGCACTGCGTTGCAACGTGCTCTGCTCAGCTAAACCTCTCCCAATAGCTCAAAACGGATCGCGCACTCCTGTAACGAGCCTGTTCCATTTAGGAGCCAGGACTCGCCAACCTGGTCTGTCGGGCTCGTGGACGTACTCTCTTCTTTTTTGAACCACGCTAAAAGTCTCAAAAACCTTCCAGAGGTAATGAAAAAAATGACAAATGTCGTAAAAACCCTAAGGAAAGATTCTTTTATTAACATAAAAACATCATCCCTTATTCGCATCCTCGATGTGGTTGCGTCAGGATTGGGCTTACTGTTTCTGGCTCCTATTTTCGGTCTCATTGGATTCTTTATTAAGGTTACCTCGGGTGGACCTGTGTTTTGCAGTGCGAAACGGATCGGCAAAGATGGGCAGTCCTTCAAAATGTTTAAATTTCGGACCATGTACCTGAATACCGACCAGCGGGGTCCGGCCAGTATCCTGCAGCACGATCCGCGCTTGACGCCGGTGGGTCGCTTTCTGCGGCGCACCAAACTAGATAAATTGCCACAATTGATAAATGTCTTGCGTGGCGAAATGAGTCTGGTTGGACCTCGGCCAGAAGATCCGCGTTATGTGGCCTGGTATACGCCGGAACAGCGCCGGGTGTTAGCTGTCCGGCCGGGCCTTACCAGCCCCGCCACGATTCTTTATCGTGAGAAGAAGACGTTTTTAGGAGGTGATGATTGGGAAACGGTTTATCGCGAGGAAGTTTTACCCCGTAAGTTAACCCTGGACCTTAACTACCTGCAGCAGCGCACGGTGTGGACCGATCTGGTCTTAATCATGAAGACGATCCATACAATTATCTGGAGGGGCGACTACTTTTCGGCGATCCTGCAAGTACGCAATCGCTATTTATTAATTGTTGATATCTTGGCTCTGTTGTTGATCCCCACCCTGGCCCTAACGTTGCGCCTGGATCGGTTCAACTGGTGGCCAGACGTGGGCCCAGCTCTGGTTCTCTTTACCCTGGTGGCGCTGCTGGTAAAGTTGCCCATTTTCTACAAGATGGGTCTCTATCATCGTTACTGGCGCTACGCTGGGGTCAACGATTTGACCCGGGTTGCGATCTCGGTTGGCTTGTCCACGACCGGTGTATTGGTTATATTCTGGGCCGCAAATGCTAGTCTGACCCAATATTCCTTGGCAATTTATCGGACCGTACCTGTGATTGACGGGTTGTTAACCTTTCTGGCTATAGGTGGGTTCCGCTTTGGCCTGCGGGGGCTATATTATTGGTACCGTCAATTTCGAGATGTAGCCAATGGTCAGCGGGTGCTGGTAGTCGGAGCCGGTGAGGCCGGCAAGATCGTTGCTCGCGAGATACAGACCAACCCGCAATTAAATTTAGAACTGGTGGGCTTTGTCGACGATGATTTGGTCAAGGTGAACAGCTACGTTGCGGGTCTGCCGGTGCTTGGAACCACCCAACATATTTCCCGGCTGATTGGCCAATTCAACTTTCAAAAAATTATCGTCGCCATTCCCTCCGCCCCCCTTGCCCGGCAGCAAGAAATTATCGTCTTGTGTCAAAAAAACGGCATTGGTACCTACAACCTGCCCGGAATTTACCAGCTTCTGGCCGGTCACAAAACACTTAGCAGATCGCCCCGAATTGATATTAATCGTCTGTTGGGTCGTGAACCGGTAAAGACCGATCAAACGGAGGTGGCCGCCATCCTTGAGGGCGCGACAGTGCTCGTCACCGGCGCCGGGGGCTCTATCGGCAGCGAACTCTGCCGCCAGATTGCTCGGTTTAATCCGGCCGAACTAATCCTACTAGGACACGGTGAGAATAGTATTTTTGAAATCAGCCTGGACCTGCGCCTCTCCTTTCCAAAGTTGGTTACGCAGTCAGCGATTGTGGATGTTCGTGATCACGCCCGGGTCAACTGGGTGGTCGAAAAATACCGGCCCAACGTCATCTTCCACGCGGCGGCCCACAAACACGTTCCCTTTATGGAGGACAATGTGGCCGAAGCCCTAAGCAATAATGTATTAGGCACCCAAAACGTGCTTCAGGCCGCCGAACAATATGGGGTCGAGCGCTTTGTCTTAATATCAACCGACAAGGCCGTCAACCCGACCAGCATTATGGGGGCAACCAAACGGTTAGCCGAAATGCTGGTGCAGGCTGCGGCCCGACGCTCCGGGTTAGCTTTTATGGCCGTACGTTTTGGAAACGTATTGGGCAGCCGAGGGAGCGTCATCCCAGTTTTTCAGCGTCAAATTGCCGCGGGCGGGCCGCTGACGATCACCCACCCCGACATGTACCGCTATTTTATGACCATTCCTGAGGCGGTTCAACTGGTGCTTCAATCAGCTGTGCTTGGTCACGGTGGAGAAGTGTTCGTTTTGGATATGGGTCAGCCGGTTCGTATATTAGACCTGGGCACTGATCTGGTTAAACTCTGCGGCTTGGAACCCGACCGTGATATTAAGATTGTCTTCAGTGGCGTCCGGCCCGGCGAAAAGTTAAGCGAGGAACTCTTTCTGAAAGGCGAAGAGCACCGACGCACTAAACATCCCAAGATTTTCGTCGCCAATCATGACGGCGTTCTTGAGGCTGAGGTTGTAGAACAGTTTGTGATCGAGCTAATTAGCCTGTCTGAACGTACTGGGTGCCGGAATGACCCCGACCTAATGCGCGAGCTAATTCCCCTGAGCTGTCGTTATATCGATACGTATCAGCCTCTGCCTCACCCGGCGCTGCCGGGTCAAACCTTTACGCCTGACCCGTTAACCGGGCCTGCTTCAACGTCACCTATTTCAGCCGGCGTTTCCGATCTTTCTTGGCAGTCGGTTTAGGAATTTACTAAAACCGGCCAAGGAACCAGATCCCAACTGGCTATATAATCTACTCATTTCCACTTCTGCTTTTGGCTCTAACCTCAACCACAGAAAATCTTAGAACTGCGAAAAAATCATGCCTTATAGAAACCTCAAAAACCTATCGAGGGGACTCATCTCCGAACCCCACCATTGGCCGCAGAAGAGATGGCGGCTGATTGTCTGGAGCATACTGGGGACGTTGGCCATCACCGGGTTGTTTACCTACGGTCGAACGAGTTTTTTAGTTCCACCCTACAAGCAGACCCAGGCAAATCAGCCCAGCCTGGTGATCCCGCTCAGCCCAACGCCTTCGACGACCCCGACAGCGACCGCAGCAGCCACAGCCTTTACCGTTCCGGACCCGACCGCCACCCCGACGTCAGTACCGCGGGGGCAGGCCCTGGTCTTGAGGCCGGAGGCGCCGGATCTTGGCTGGGTGGTCAGCGACGACGAAACTTTCGACGCCGGTAATATCCCCCCAAATTATTTTGGCGACTCCTTTTTGTATGCCGGCATCCTAGCCGGCAAGGTCTATAACGCAGCCGTCCAATTTGATTTGAGCCTGATTCCGCGTGGGACGAAGATCCATGGCGCTAGCCTGCGCCTAACCGGTTTACGGACCGACCTCTTGGATAAGAGCGGACCGGGGGCGTGGTGGTTACGATTTCTTGCGCCGGAGATAGATAATAACTGGCGTACGCTAAATTATCAGCAAATTCATAATTCGGCTGCCTGGTTCACATTTGAGCCGCCACTAACCCCAGACCAATTAGGCCAAGGGCAAGTCAACACGTTTGAGTTTACCCCGAAGCAAATAGCCCTGCTTGAGCGTCATATCTTGGAGGGTAGTGGCAAAGTCTCTTTTCGGCTGGATGGGCCGATGCTGGGTGATGATAATCTCTTTGCCTGGGATAGTGGTTACGGTCCGGCCAGCCAGGGGCTCGGACCGGAACTATTTTTAAATCTGGGGCCACCGCTGCAAGAAACTCCGCCCCCTCATTACGTTGTCGTTACCAGTACTCCCACTCCGGAAAATGTGATGACCGCAGCGGCAATCTCGCGGCAGTTGACGGCTGAAGCGACAAGGATAGGGACGGCCACATCCGTGCCCTCCAACTGGATCACCCCGGTTGTAGTAACACCCACGATGACGCCCGAAAACCAGGCCACGGCCCAAATCATGAGCCAATTGGCTACCGCCATCGTGCTGACAACC
>JBFGLD010000338.1:0-6304 GCA_041576335.1 Anaerolineae bacterium
GTTGACTGCCTGTGGTATACTGGTATTCCAGTTCTACCATCGAAGGAGACTAAATCTATGTTACTTGGTGCCCATTTATCCACCGCCGGAGGCGTTGATAAGGCCTTTGGCCGGGCTGTCGCCCTCCACTGCACCACGTTTCAGATCTTTACCAAATCGAACCGCCAATGGAAGGCCAAACCATTAGAACCGGAAACTATCGAGCAATATCACCAACAGCAGGACGAAACCGGGATTCAACCCGTCGTGTGCCACGCCAGCTATCTGCTCAATCTCGGCGCGCCTGATGATAATGTGTGGCCCAAATCGATCGAAGCCCTGGTCATAGAGTTACAACGCTGTGAATTATTGAAAATTCCTTACCTCGTCCTGCATCCCGGCGCCCATATGAATGAAGGAGTCGAGGCCGGTATAGCCAGGGTGGTCCAAGCTCTGGATATGGTGCACGAGCGCCTGCCCAATTATCAGGTAAAATTGGCTCTAGAAATTACCGCCGGCCAGGGCACCACCCTCGGCTCGGCCTGGGAAGAGCTTGCCCAGATGATAGCAGCCAGCCGGCACCCTGAGCGGCTGGCAGTTTGTTTTGACACGTGTCACGCGCTGGCGGCAGGATATGAATTTCGTACTCCGGAAACGTACGAGGCCCTGATTGCCGAATTTGAACGGGTAATTGGTTTGGACCGGCTCAAGGTTTTCCATTTGAACGACTCCGAAAAAGAGCTGGGCAGCCGGGTCGACCGCCACGCGCATATCGGCGAAGGCCACATTGGCGCCGAACCCTTTGGCTACTTCTTAAACGACGCTCGGCTCGAAAAAGTTCCCTTTTTAATCGAAACACCGGTCAAAGATGATCCGGGTGATAACATCCGCAATCTGGAAACGCTGCGAAGTTTGATCAAATCATAACGTCGACCAACCGTAGAGCAACGCCCTGCCCGGCACATCTTATGCCGAGTTTTCAATCACCGACTGCAGCCTGCGTAAACAGCCAACAAAAACAAACCAAATCTAATAGTCTATTTCTGCTAAACATTATTCGGAATAACCCATGCACCTCATTAAAGATAAATGTACCGGCTGTGGCTACTGCGTTCTGGTTTGCCCTTACGATGCCTTAAGGAGCAACGGCCGGGCCGAGGTCATCCCCGACAAGTGCACCGACTGCAACTTGTGCGTGTATGCCTGCCCTACTAACTGTTTTGTGCCGGAAACTCCGCTCAAACCCTACACGCCTCGCGTCAGGCAGTCCTACGACGTCGTCATTATCGGCAGTGGTCTGGGCGGGTTGATGGCCGGGGTCGCCTTGGCCCGGGCCGGGCGCTCTGTAGCCGTTTTCGAGCAGCTTGGTTTCCCCGGCGGTCGCTACACGGAACTTGATTACAAGGGCGCTGCCGTCACCACCGGGGCTTGGACCAATTTGGGACCCAACAGTCACATTGGTCGCTTTTTGGATGAATTGGGCATCCACATCGACTATGTTTCAATCGAAGACATTGGGCTATCCGAGCAGTACACGATCCGATTTGCCGATGGCCGCCACTATGCCGGTCTTCTTGACTTGTTAACGTCACGGGCCCGGAAAGCCTGGCTCAAGGCCATTCTCACGGGCAAGAGAGAAATGGAACACTCAGTCGGCAGGCCTGCCGCTGCTAACCGCCCGGGCTCTCAGCCGCTCGACGACATTTCCACCGCCGACTACATGGCCGAATTTAGTGATGACCCGGACCTGCTGGCCGCGGTCGATGCAGTTGCCGCCACCACTTCAGGCCTGAGCAGCTCGCTGATGCCGGCCAGCGAATACGTCCGGATTACGCTGGATGGCCGTGATGCGGGTCGCCGGTTTGCGATGCCGGTTGGCGGAGTTCGGGCTATCATTAAAGCCTTGGTTAAAGCGCTGCGGGGGGCGGGCGGACATCTATTTGTGCGTTCACCCGTCGAGAAGATCTTGATAACCCCTATGGCCTCGCCCGGTAATGGGGCCTGGGCCAAAACCGGCTCACCGCCGTCGAGGCCAGGCGGAAAAGCTACCGGCGTAAAATTGGCCGGTGGGCGCGAGGTTCGCAGCCGGGTCATTCTGCACAATGGTGGACCGGGCCGTTTCATCCAGTTGGCGGGTCCGGAAAATCTTCCCGCAGCTTACCTGGCTAAGCTGGCCAAACTAAAAGGAGTCGAGTGTGCTGCCCTGTTCTGCGCGACCCGCGAACCGCTCTTCGACGACGCACCCATTACCATGACCCCCGGCTGCCGGCGCGTCGTCGGGATTTTTGCCCCGACGCTGCTTGACCCCAATCTATCCAAAACCGGGCTGCACCTGTTTGATGCCTTTTTTCCAACCTACAGTGATGACCGCTCATCCGAGTTGGAATTGGCCCTGGCCGATATGCGGCAGCTTTTCCCTCGCTTCGAGGAGGTGCTCGAGTGGCTGGTGCCTATGTTTTTTACCGGAGCCTGGTCCGGGACCGAATCCGGCCAGACTTTTGGACAAACGGGCGAAAATCGTCTTGATCCGGCCACCCCGATTCAAAGCTGCTTTCTGGTCGGTATGGATGTCAAGGGTTCCGGCGTGGCCGGCGACTTAATTCCGCTTGGCGTACGTCGGGCCCTGAGTTATTTGGAGGCCAATAACCCATGGACATAAGAATTCTATCCGCCGCCGATGTTCACCGGGCCCTGCCCATGCAGCGAGCCATCGAGGTTATGCGCAGCGCTTTTGGCCAACTGTCCGCCGACCAGGCTAATGTGCCGCTTCGTACCCGGCTGGAAACGGATCGGGGTCTGATGCTGTTGATGCCGGCTTTTTTGAAGCAAAGCCGTGACCTTGCCTTCAAAATGGTCTCAATTTGGGGAGATAATCCCAGCCGGGGCCTGCCGGCCGTTATTGCCGTGGCCATGGTGATCGATCCGGATACGGGCCAGCCGCGCGCCTTGATGAACGGCGAAGCGCTGACGGCGATTCGGACCGGTGCCGGCGGCGGTTTGGCCGCCGATTTGCTGGCGCGTGTTGAGGCCCGGATTGTGACCGTCTTTGGCTCGGGCGTGCAGGCCCGAGCCCAACTTGAAGCCGTGTGCCAGGTGCGCCGGGTGACAGCAGTGCGCCTCGTCGGTCGCACGGCCGCTTCGGTTGAGACCTTTGCCAAAGAGGTGGCAAGTAGGTCCGCTGCACCGTCTGTCTCAATCCCTGATACGCGGACTGAAGCGGTGGTGGGCGCCGATATCATTATTACTGCGACCACGTCCGAAACGCCCGTTTTTGACGGGCGTGACCTTTCGCCGGGAACGCACATCACCGGCGTCGGCTCTTACGCACCTTACATGCAGGAAGTGGATGAAGTGACCGTACAGCGGGCCAAAATTGTGGTCGACTCGCTCCAATCTTGCCTGGCCGAAGCAGGCGACCTGATCATTCCGCTTGGCAAGAATCTCATCGGCAAGCCCGATATTCACGGTGAGCTGGGCCAAATTGTCAATGGTGAGATCCCCGGACGCGAGGCGGATGAGGAGATTACGTTCTTTAAATCGGTCGGGGTGGCGGTGCAAGATGCTGCGGCAGCGGCTGAAGTGCTGCGCGTGGCTGAGGCCGACAATTTGGGCACGATAACCAGTTTATGACCAAATTCTCTTTCAATTTTGACGTTCTCAGTTTCTATCGTGCAAGCAGCTTAAGTCAAATGCCTCTCTCTCATTTCGTGTTTGCCTTCTAATCGGTTGGACGGCGAATCCGTATAGCTCCAGGAGACACTACGGCAAAGGCACCTGATAACTCACCTGAATGTTGACCTATGGCCGTGGCGACAATTTCAGCTTTCCGTATTGACGACAATCCTGCCAGACGAAGGAGAACTACGCCTGACATAAGCCGCCGAAATCCTTATCTGATGTCAATAAGAGGGCATCTTCTCGATTCGCTATATCCAGCACTTCATCATCAGAGATCCCCGGATCCATTTCGGCAATATATAATACTCCGTGACCATCTAGGCGCAGCCGGTCCACAATTTGGCGATCCACTCCTTCGTCGGCCAAAAAATTCATGCCGCCTCAGCAACTGGATATACGACATCAGCACGCAGCGCCTCAGCAGCAAAAGCTAATGCGGCCGAGATCGCCTCACCGGTCAAACGTGGATGAGCATCCAATATCTGCTCAGAAGTTTCCCCGGCAGCAAGCTTTTCCAAAATGAATTCAACGGTAATTCGTGTGCCTACAATAACGGGCTTCCCCATCATGATCTTTGGATTAGATACGATTAGACTTTTCTGTATTGCCATCGGGTTTATGCTCAATTTCATCCGCGATGCGGAGGCTTATACCAATCCATGTTTTCTCGAATAATAATGATTATCTTGTATAAACTCTACCTCAACAGTTCTCAATCAGCAAAAACGCCTCTCGCCCCGCTACGACGCATAGAACGCCTGCTAATGAGCAGGACCTTGGTTAGGGCTTAGCAACGAGTCAGGCCCGACACATCCACCAACAGCCACGGGCCGCCTCCCCTCAATTCCGCGGCTGTTTGTCGACCGTTTCCCAGGCAATAGGGCTGACGTCGTCGTGGCGCAGGGTGCGCACGTCGCCCCGGTCGATGCGCATGATCAGGCGGCAGGCCGGGTCCGGACAGACCACGCGAGAGTCGGTTTCCATCCAGTCGGCGGGGTGGTTGCGGCGCTGCTTGGCCGGCAGCAGGGGGATCACTGCCTGCAGCGCGTACAGACAAAAATCAGCCCCGTCCGGCAGCGAAATTTTGCCGCTGCGCATAAAAAATTTGTCGCCAACGGCCATGTTGCAGGTGCAGTGCCCCTCGATTTTCTCGACGACGACCGTTAGATCGTACAGTTCGAATTCGTCATCACGTTGATTGGTTTGGCCCATTTTCTTCCTTCATTCCCGTTTATCAATCGGGGTTAGGCTCAATTACATCCGCAAGGCACCGGGTTGCCCCAATCCGTTGGATGCCGTGAACTTTGGCAGCGGCTGCATGATTACTCCGTTGCCTGTAGCTGCCTCGATACCGCCACCATGAGTACAGTCCGGCGTTTACGGAAAGGGAGATGGTTTCTTGCGCCGCCGAAAAGCCAATTCACTGTGACAGATGAGGTTGGGATTGGGCTTCGAGAGCGGGTCTCAAGCGACGGCAAGGGCGTCCTTAACCGCTTCCGGATTACGATCAATCACCCTCAATAGCGTCCGAGCTACCGGGTCAGGGTGGCTATTGCCTTGCTCCCAGGCTTGTACGGTCGTCAGAGACAGGTGGAACGTTGCTGCAAACTCGGCCTGCGTTAGCGATAATTTTTCCCGAATCGCCTTGACATCAATAGCCCGTTGAAAATGGGCCAGCGCTTCCGGTGGGGTCGGCGGCGCGTCGGGGTCTGATGAGGCCGTCTGCTCTACCTCCTCATCGGTCATGGCATCAACCGCGTTCCAAGCCGTTTGCCCTTCCGGCAAATCATCGATTGTCAATTTAACGCGCGTAATATTTTTCTCGCTCATCCTTGGTTGCCTTTCAGGCCGAAATCATACGGATGCGCTCTTCTCGCCAGGTGTAAACCAAATAACACCCGGCCTTGGACGAGGCCAATGGTCCGATAGCGCGCTTCGGCCGTACTATAATCTTCGTCATCGAGCCGGTTTGAGTCAAAAAAATCTGCAACGCATCCCGAAAATCAATGTGATGTTTATGCAGGTTGCGCTCTGCTTTTTGCTCATCCCACTCAAATTCCATTGACCTTACACCCCTATCCGCACCAGCCCCGATACCGCCGCCGTGATGAGGGTTGCTCGGCGCTCACGGAGAAGTTCGATCATTTTCTGCGCAATAATATGTTCTTGGACGATAATGATTATCTTGTCTAAACTCTACCTCAACAGTTCTCAATTAGCAGGAACGTTTCTCGCGCCGCTTCCACGCATAAAACCCTTCCCGCTAAGCCGTCGCATGACCTATCCTATAATAAAAGGTAGTGCACTGTGCCAGACTCCAACCCATCAGCGAAAGCCACCTGAATTTTACGTTACTTCATAAGCGCAAACAACCCGCCCGCGTCCCGGCTGCCCTCAGCCGCGCAGCGCCGGCAGCACGCGCTCGCCGAGCAGGCGCAAGCCCTCTTCTTCGCTCAAGCCGTGCGGCGTGCCAAACTCGACCCGCCCGGCGCCGGCTTCGAACAGCGCGGCGGCCTGTTCAGCCACCTCAGCCGGGGTGCCGGCAAAGGCCAGCCGGCGCAGCAGGTCATCCGAGATATAAGAACCGACTCGCTCGAAATCGTAGGCGGCCGAGGCGTTGTTAATCCGCCGCAACAACTCCGGTTCA
>JBFGLD010000339.1:0-6302 GCA_041576335.1 Anaerolineae bacterium
AATTACCCCTTAGTTCCCCTATTTATTGCCGACAAAATCAAATTCATAGTAGCCATCAAGGAGGAGGCAATGACCTCAGCCGAGGGTTTTGGACATGGTGCGCTCGATTTGTGCAGACCAGGTCATTGATTACACTCAATACAATTTCAATGGTTCTGAATTTGACCCCGATCGCCTTAAATGATGGTTTCCTCACGCACACTCGGTGGGTAACGTGTGTCTGTTTCCTATCCAAAACCCATCCGAGACCAACCATTTCTCTCCGATTGTCGCGTGTATACCTTCCTCCGAACGGTGAGACCGCCGTTGTTTCGGTGCGCGTGGCTCTTACCGCCGCATTTTTGCAAAAACTCACCCATCAGCGCGGTTTTGCGCTTGCGCTCGGAAATAACTTTTCCTACTATACGTTTCCGGACGGTGAACCGTTCGTTGCCTTCGGCGTCTCATTCCGCCCTTTGGTCAAGCCGGAGGGCATGCTTAACCTTGAAACGCTCTTGGGACTAGGTGGCACCCTGTTGTTCCAGCCATTTTAAAATCGCTTGGTTTGTTTCTTCCGGCTTTTCTTGCTGGATCCAATGACCGCAATCCAGATTGACCACTTCCACATTGGGCACGAACTCTGTTAGTTTTTCAGACTTCGGGATCACATCCCGGTCGCCATAGATCATGAGTGTAGGCTGTTGGATGATTGGGTTCACGTCCGCCAATAAGCGCCAGTTGCGGTCAAGATTTCTATACCAATTTATACTGCCTGTGAACCCCGATGATTCGAAGGCGGAGACAAAAACGGCCAGTTCGTCATCGCTCATTATAGGCTCGCCAAGTGGTGTTTCTGCTCTGGCGAGATTGATCATCTGCATACCTGGCTGAGGCGGTGCGGGGGGCACGTTCTTGCGGAACATATTGCGAAGGAACTGAGATGTATTTTCTTCCAATACTGAGTCCGCGACGCCTGGCTGTCGATTGAAGTGGACAAAATAGTAGTCGCCGCCAAATATTTCTTCCATGAATTCGATCCAGGGTCTTTCTCCGCGCTCTTGGTAAGGGACGCTCAAGTTTATCACTCCATTTACACGGTTTGGATGCAATAAGGTCAGCCACCAAACGACCATTGCACCCCAATCATGACCGACAAAGGTGGCATCTTCGTATTCATAGTGATCGAGAAGTGCGATGAGATCACCCGACAAATGTTCAATGTCATACTCTGTTACTTCGGTCGGACGGGATGAGTTGCCATAACCCCGCTGGTTTGGGACGATGACATGGTAGCCCGCTGCGACAAGGGCGGGCACCTGATGGCGCCAAGAAAAGGCATGCTCTGGCCAACCGTGACAGAGTACAATAGGTTTTCCTGCATTTTGTCTGCCTGCTTCAAAGACTTCGAGTTCCACACCGTTGACTGAAATAAGGGTGGGTTTTGGGAAATCGGTAGGATTAATCATTACATTACCTCTTATAATAAAAAAATTGTTACTGGAAATATAGCATAGTGGTGTGACAGCAGTATGTCAGGTTTGAATTGGGATGATTTTTTTTAGTGATATTTTTCCTGCATCGATTTTATTTTAGATGCAACAGCCTGGTGTACCCTTTCAGGACCTAAAACTTCTACATGTTCACCAAAACTGAATATCATTGAGAAATACCATTCCTTCTCCGGAAAATGTGCAGTCACAATCAGTTCACCAGTGTTTAGAATTTCAATATTTTCTCTGTCAAAATAATCTTCAACTCGGGTCCTGACCTGGGGTGCAAATTTTAATGTAATACTGGTCAAAGAGTCGTGTTTCATTGATGAATGAAATAGCCAGCTTTGCCATTCAGCTCAGCATCAACACGACGGTATGAACCGAGTTTTTCAGGTTGTCCGGGGTTGGTCATGATTTCGACGCTGGTGACCGGTGGCCCCCAATCCTCAAGACGCTTAGAGTCTACGACTAATGGCCATAAGGTTTCGGTAGAGGCGTTGATGATGATTGAATCTTGACCTTGTAGAGGAGCACTCATTGGATTGTCTGTGATAAACGTATTTATGGCTCGTTTTACTGCAATCATTTTGTGTTTTCCCTTCTTTGTATCGTAAATTGCCGGATGTGAAATAGCTTTGTAAGTAGGGCTTCATTGCCCAACTTACAGAGCTGGCGTATGGGACAATCCGTTAGCTCATTGCCGATACAAATTCGCGGGGGTCGGGTTACGACTTGAGGCGCCCGGTCGCTCGAAATGGGCGGACTTCGATCGGATGGTTGGTTGCGTCCGCGACCTTGCCAGCCCAGGCTTGGGCTGCATCGAGGTCGTCCGCGTTGATGATGTAGAACCCGGCAATTTGTTCCTTCGACTCAACGGACGGGCCGTCAGTCGTGACCACCTCGCCATCACTCACATTGATGACGGTCGCCGCGTCGGAGCCACTGAGATGGAGTGCGCCACCGAAGACGAATGTACCGCTCGCGTCCATCTCGGCTTCGAGGGCAGTAACCCGCTCCATAAATGTTTGCATTTCCTCGGGCGTCCTGGGTGCCCCGGGGACCTCACCCTCCACAGCGTAAGTAGACAACAGGTACTGATTCATGATTTCTCCTTTATACGATCAATTTTTCTAATAATTTGACGAATAACAACTTCTTGAGCGCACCATCATTGCGCATCGTTCAATGATTTGTATTTTGTTTATTCAGTTTTTCGGTTCCTCATCCTCCTTCGCCTCATTCTCTTGCTGCTCGGAGCAATCATGGGCAATTTCGCATGATTGCCCTGAGATGATGTTATGTATTGAGGATAGTGCTTAACCAATCTGCCCTATTATTTGTCGTTGAGGACAGTTTCGATGTGGTCTGCCATCTTGGTGAAGGCTTGTTCCCAGCCACCAGCTCCGCCGGAGTCTGCTGAGACACCTGCGTGCGTCATAACCATTTTTGTACGCCCACCAAGGTCTTCTAAGAGCACGGTGACTTCAGTCGTTTCGGGATGCCCCTCGGGCATTCCCATTGCAGATGTTGACACTACATTGCCATTTTCATCAGCCATGCTATCGGTATAAACGAGGCGCTCGTTAGGGGCAACTTCACGGTATTCACCTATGAACCACATTTTCATCCTGCGTTCGGGCGTTTGCATCTCCATACAAATCAGGCGCTTGCCACCGACGCGCACATCCATTTCGGCAACGGGCACGGTGAAGCCTTCTGGACCATACCAATTTTTGAAATGTTCAGGTTGTGTCCACATTTGCCAGATGAGGTCTACGGGTGCATCGAAAATACGTTCAATCACTACTGCATCTTTAATTATGGTGCTGTCATTCATTGTCTTTCTCCTTGTTGTTAAGTTGATTGATATAGTTGTCCATGCGGTCAAAGCGTGACTCCCAGATATGGCGGTACTGCTCAGTCCGGTTGGAAATTTCTTTTTGGGAGCGTTACGTCGATGGTGCAGGGTCGATATTGTGCTTTTTCCCCCTGTGTGAATAGCCCTGCATGCTCCAATATTTTGATGTGCTTAGAAATTTTTATTTGGGATCATCGTTATGCTCCTTTTTTTGTAGCTCTTGCAGATAATTGTCCAAACGATCAATACGATCATCCCATAAGTGACGATAGGATTCCAGCCAGGCATCTAGTTCGGCCAGCGGCTCCGGGCGCAGCTCGTACCAGCGCCGTTGGGCTTCCTTACGCACCCGTACCAAGCCCATCTCCCGCAGCATCCGCAGGTGCTTTGAGACACCGGGCTGGCTTATCTCCAACAGCTCCGTCAACTCACCCACCAGACGGGGTCGTTCGCAAAGCAGATCGAGGATACGTCTGCGGGTTGGGTCGGCCAAGGCGTCATAGATCGTTTTCATAGAACAAGTGTACCATACTTTTATATAACTGTCAAGTTATATAATCAGTAGGTTATAAATCAAGTTGGATGATGAGGCGCATGAAGAACGCTTTACCTCTCATTTGGATTGACAGAAGCCGCATGGACTTTTATCATTACGTCACCCTCCTTGGGAGTAGGTTTTTCCACCTCTTGTAATTCAAGAACATCGGGTGATCCATGTTTTTCATATACAATTGCTTTCATTTGGGTAAATATCAAAAACTCTTACTCCGAAACCATCATTTGATTGAGATGTTTTATCAACAAACTATTGCAATCTGGGGGGGATGCCCGCTGATAAGAGGTTCCGTTGGGTCGAATAGATGCCTCAGCCATATCTTTTTTAGCGCGAAAAAGTTTGCTTTTAATCGCACCAACGGTGGTATCTAGCTGATTTGCAATTTCCTGATACGAAACGTTATACCAGTATTTAAGGACAAGCACGATACAATTTTCGGGTGACAGCCTGTTTAACTGTATATGAACCTCGTTACTGGTTTCGGCTTCGATGAACAGGAGTTCCGGGGTTAGGTCATTAACTCCGGCACTATGCCACAGATTCAGTTTGTTCCAAGCATTATTTTTTATTTGTCTGCTGCGTAACAGATCTGTACAGTAATTTGAGGCAATAGAAAATAACCAGGTTGAAAACAAACGACTGTGATCATAAGAGTCCAGCTTGAGGTAAACTCGCAGAAAAGTTTCCTGTACCGCTTCGTTGGCCTCATCGGTATTTCCAAGCCGGTAATAACACAGATTAAAGACCGATTGTCTGTACTTTTCAAAGATGTGGTTAAAAGCCTGGTCTTCACCATTTTGAATTAGGGTTAGCCACTCAGTTTGTTCAGTGGTATTGGGATATTTAATTTGTGTCTGAGACATTTTTCACCTTTAAGCTATAAGTTTTGGTTCAAAAAATAAATATACATCCTCCCCGATCATTTTATTGATAGGCGAGGCTTTGTTGCACACTCACTTTGGTTGCGCCCCGGGCAGGGAAGAAGCTGGCCGCCAAGGCCAGGATTGTCACAATTCCAAACCAGTATACTGTACCCGTTAGCGAGTATTGATAGGTCAACTCTGTTTCGAGGAGATCCTGTAGACCCGTTGTCATCAGGCGACCGAGCGGGATGCTGAGCGGCCAAGCAATCAGCCAACTGAGCCAGGCCAAGAGCAGCCCTTCTCCGAGGAACACCCACAAGATCTGGGACGAGGCACCGCCGATGGCCCGCATGACGCCGATCTCCCGGCGTCGTTCAAGAACGTTGATTGACAGCGCCCCACTCAAGGCTATGCCGCCGACGATGGCGATGATAACCGCCATTCCGGCCAGCATGCCGATTACGATATACATTCCGGCCATGGCACTCTCGCTGACCCGATGGACTGTATCCACCGAATCGGGCTGGAAAGGGTAGCCCTTGGCCTCAAATAGCGTTCGCAATTCATTGGCGATGCGGGCTTCGCTATCCGCATCGGCCTGGACCGTTTTGATCCGTAGCCATCGAGCCAGCCCCACTTCACCCAGCTCCTTGAGCAATGTCTCGCGGGGGGCATCAGTCGCCGTTTCGTTAATCGGTGAGAATGAGAGGCCCACGACCTGCCATTGGGTCTTCCCCTTCTGAAGGATATCAATTGTGACCCAATCACCGACGCCGACCCCGACCTCCGCCGCTAGTTTCTGGTGGAGCACCACGGCATACGTATCGCCAGGTTCCAGCCACCGGCCGGCCCGAATGTCGGGATTGTAGGTTTGGGTCGGCAGTGGGATGCCTCTCAGATTAGCCGATCGATCATCATTCGATTGGGATTGCCCGGCAGGGCGTATCTTGCCATTGCCAGAAGCCCACAGTTCAACCCCAGTCACGTCAGGATGGCTATACGCCAACGTCTCCATTCGAACAATTCGTTCATTGTCTTCCAGGCGAAGCAAAACGTTTGCATCAAAGATCGAGAACAGGGCATCGTTGAAGGTGTATACCAACGAGGCCTGGGTACTCATCACCATCATAAAGATGAGACCGCTCCCGACGAGGGTCACCTGGGTAAAGAACACCCGCCCTTTATTTCGAAACGTGTTGCCAAGGGTCAAGGCAATTGACCGGGGCATGGCCTGAAAATTAGCGATTAATCGATCCAGCAGGCTTGCCGTCACGCCGAGTCCATAGCTGCTAATGGCCTCCCGCACGGTGATCCGGGTTCCGGACAAGATGGGCAAGATGGCAACAACCAACGGCGAGAATAGCGCTACAGCGGCCTGCACGGCAATAACCTCCGGCACTAATTCGATTGGGCCGGGGTTCATATTGAGCACACCAACAAAGAAAACCCGGATCCCCTGGGCCCCGGCCACCCCGAGTGGAATGGCCAGCAGCAGGGCCAAGATCCCGTAAATGAACACCTGTTGGAAAAAGACCCAAACGACCTGTCCAAAG
>JBFGLD010000340.1:0-6285 GCA_041576335.1 Anaerolineae bacterium
AACAAATCTCCGCCACCCACCGCTTGTCGGGCACCCCGTCAAGGCAAAGTGCACGGTTAACGATGACCGCCTGGCTGCCGCTACTGCTTACTATTTCGGTTACGGTCACGCTGTCCTATCTCTTGATGGCCCGCTACTTCCGCACCGACCGCCAATTTGGCCTCCCTGACGACGCTTATAGCCAGGCCTTGGACAGTGTTGTGGCCCTAGCGGATGAAAACGATCAAATTATCACCGTGGCCCCATATCATTACCACGTACCGATGAACCGGTTCAAACCTAAAATACCGATTATTGGTTTTGCCCAGCAGCAGTGGCCGCTACCTGCCACCGCCTTACCGGTTTTGAAAGATATTAACGGCCCAAATATTTGGCTGATCACGATCGGGTTTCCACCTGCCGCGCCCAATAATGCAGTTGAACGGTGGCTTACGACTAATGACTTTAAAGCCAACGACCAATGGTTTGACGACGGTGTTCGGTTGGCTCGATTTAATCGAGCCCGGCCGGCAACGACTTATCCGGTGCACACGATTCTGGGTAAGGAAGTCGAACTGGTCGAAGTTCGCCTGGCCAATTTGCTGCAAGCGGGGCAAATTCTGCCGGTTGAGTTTACCTGGCAGCCGCTCAAACAGCCTCTAGACGACTACAACCTCTTTGTGCAGCTGCTTGATCAAAAAGGAAACCTTGTGGCCCAACACGATAGCCCACCCAACGGCGGCTTTACCCCGACCTCTACCTGGCAGCCTGGCCAGGCCATTACGGCCCGTCACGCACTGGCTCTTCCGAACGATTTATCAGGCGGTGACTACCGTTTGATAGCCGGCCTGTATTCGCCGGCTTCCGGGGCACGTCTTCGCACCGGCGATCACAGTGATTTTGTTGAATTGGGAAACATCACGATAATAGAGGCATTGGGGAGCACGGAGCAGCGAACTGACCGTAAGCGTTAGGCTAGCCTACGCCTGCGGCCATTAAGCTCTAACCTCTAATTTTCAACCTCCATTTTTATGAAGCTGTCAGCGTTAAATCAGAACTTAATCATCTTGGGCCTAAGCTTACTGGCCTTCTTGCTGCGGGCCTACCGGCTCGAATCGCAAAGTTATTGGATCGACGAAGCCTGGACAATCTTTTATGCCCACCTCTCCCTGTCGGAACTGTGGTACAACCTCCAGACCATTCGCGCCGCGCCGCCCCTTTACCACGTGCTAACTATCTACTGGATCAGGCTGGTCGGCGACAGTGAATATGCTCTACGCTTTTTGTCCCTATGTCCGAGCGTTATGGCTGTGCCGCTTATTTACCGGTTGGGCAAAGCGCTGGGTGGCTACGCTTTAGGGTTGACCGTGGCCACGCTGTTAACGGTTTCACCCTACCAAATCTGGCACGCCCAAGATGCGCGAAACTACAGCATGCTCACGGCCGCCTCAATTATGAGCATGTGGGCCTTTATCAACCTATGGCGCCTCGCTGGTTGGCGCTGGTGGCTGGCCTATATCATTAGCACAGAGTGGGCCATAATGACCCATTACCACGGGCTCGTGCTCATCGGCAGCCAGGGGTTATTTCTCTTGTTTACCTGGCGGCGACACTGGCGCTGCTATTTAAGCTGGGCCGGCACCTTGCTGTTAATCCTATCACCGTTAGCCGCCTGGCTTGTATTTGGCTCAACGCTGTGGCAAAGCCAGCATTGGCTGCCCAAAGTCGATCTCTGGGCATCTTTTGGGCGCAGCGCCGTCGCCTACAGCGTCGGCGAGCTCGTTCCTTCCTTCCTGGCAGCTCCAATGACCCTGGCCTTTGTAACCCTATACCTGGTTGGTTTGATCTATACCAGTCGCCGGCGCTGGGGACGGTGGTCAGGCTCGGAGATGCTCGCGTTTCTATTGGCCTACACGATTGCCCCAAACATCGCGATCTGGGTCTACAGCCAGCTCAAAACGTCTGTCTATCTGGAACGGTACCTCATTGCGGTTCAGGCCGGTTATTTGCTCACGATCGCCATAGGAATCTTGGCCGCAGCCGAGGCGTTGCAGTGGCCGGCAAGACAAGAAAGGTTCAGTTTGCGCTCCGGCTACTTGGCCGGGCGCCGGGCCAAAATCCCGGCTGCACTCCTCCTCGCCGTCTTGATCGCCCTGAGCGGGTGGGTTATTCATCATCATTACTACGATCCGGCCTACGCCAAGCCCAACTGGCGTGGCGTTATTCAAACCATCGAATATTATGGCCTCCCCGGTGATGCTATCGTTATGACCGGCGACGGCGGCGAAAAACTATTCGATTATTATTATCGTGGCAGCTTACCGGTTTACCACAATTTTAATACGCCGGCACCGACGCCAAACGAGGCCCGCCGGCGGATCGCCGATATTTCAGCGCGGCACCGGCGGCTTTGGTATACGCCTTACGGCGTCGACATCGACGCAACATTGGAACAATACTTGGGCGAGAATACTTATCCTGCCTGGCAAAGTTGGCTCGGCCGCAAAAGATTGGCCCTTTATGACAGCCAGCTGCCGGCCACCACTTTAAAGACCCTCAATTTTCCGATTGAGCCTAAAGAGGAATCGGGACTTACCCTAATTGACGCCACGCTGCCCATTGAACCCATGGCCGCAGGTGACCTATTCCCTTTAAAGTCGACCTGGCAAACGCAAACCAAGTTGAGGCATGACTACCAGCTTTCAATGCGATTGAGCAATGAGCACGGCGATATTTTTGCCCAGAGCGACTGGCCGCCACTGGCAGCCTTTGGCGGCACCACTGCCTGGCCGCCCGACCAGCCTGTTATCGACCGGCGCAGCCTGTGGATACCAGCCGATACTCCGCCCGGCAGTTACGCCCTGCAGCTGGTCGTATACGAACCAAGTTCCGGCCGGCCCTTTGGCCAACCGGCCCTAATTTCTGATATTCAAGTAGCCCCGGCATCGCTAACACCCCCGCTCGAAAGCTTATCTGTCCCCAACTATGACCCGCGTTCTCTGAATAATTTGACCCTGGTCGGCTACGCCGCGCCCGAAAAAATTCAGCCCGGCCAAGAAATGTGGCTGTGGCTTTATTGGCAAGCCCCCTATCCCTTCGGCGTGACTAACGGCGGGCCCGAGCCGGAACTCAACCCCATCCTCCGGCTCAGCGTGGTCGGCGAGCATGAAATGAGCATGATCGAGCAGCCTCTAACCGACTCGGTTGGGCCGCTCGACTCGTGGCAGCCGGGACAGGTGCGGCGGGCGATATATCATCTACCCACCAGCCCCCGTCTGCAAGGCCGCCAGGTCATCCCTAATGTGGGCCTGGCGAATACGGCCGGGCAGGTTGAAGCTCAAATTAATCTCGCACCTGTAAAATTAGAAGTTCGCGCCCGGCAGTTTGAATTACCATCTGTAAGCCAGCCGATCGACGTGACCTTTGGCGATCCGGCTCAACTCAAATTGATCGGCTATGATTTACGGGCAGCTAATGCGGCTCCCGGCGAAAGTATTTCGCTAACCCTATACTGGCAGGCAGAGGCAGAAATGGCTCTAAATTACACCGTTTATGTGCAGTTGCTGAACAGCACAGGGCAGGTGGTTGCGCAAGTCGATTTGCAGCCTCAAGCCGGCACTGCGCCCACCACAACCTGGCTGCCCGGCGAAATCTTAACCGACTCCTATACCCTCTTCTTGTCCAATGAGCTGCCATCAGGCCACTACCGGCTCATTACCGGGCTGTATGACGCTGCCACAGGGCAGCGTCTGCCCCTATCGGCGGGAGGTGATTCGCTGGAACTGCCAGGCATCACGATTAAATAGCTATGAAATCCTGGACTCGTCTTGATTGGCTGATCCTCATATTATTTGGTGGCCTGGTCGTTCTCTTCTACTGGCCTATTCTCATCCCAAACCCGGCTGACCGGCAATCCTTTCCTCCCGGCGACTTCTCTCACCAGTTTTGGGCTTTTGCCACCTTTGAAGCACGCGAGCTAAGCGCCGGTAGACTGCCGCTGTGGAACCCCTACACCTTTGCCGGGGCTCCTTTTTGGGCCGATGTGCAGGCGGCCGTCTTCTATCCCCCCAGTCTGCTCACCCATTTGCTGGCTGCGCCGTGGGGCTTCTCGCTGTTTGCCTTGGAGGTCGAAGCCATTGCTCATTTCTGGCTGGCGGCAGTTTTTATGTATCTGTTCATCGGCCATATTACCGGCAGCCGGCCGGCTGCTTTCATCGCCGCGCTTACATTTACCTTTAGCGGCTACTTGACCGGCTTTCCCAGCCAGCAGCTCGCCATCCTCGAGGCAGATGTGTGGCTGCCCCTGATTCTCTTTTTTATCCATCGATCGCATGAACGGTGGAGTCACGTTGGAACGGTGCCCTCTGCTGCCCAATCTCCCCTACCGGACTTACTGCTCGCCGGCCTTGCCTGGGGCATGACGCTGCTGGCCGGACATCCCCAAAGCGCCCTGATTGTGGCCTACATAAGTTCGGCGTACCTACTTTTTCTGTGGCTGAGCACCCGTCCCGCTCCCGAATACGCTCGGGCGCGACACACCGCGCGGTATGCCCTACGTTTTTTTCCTTACCTCCTTCTTTTTCTCGTCACCGGCCTTGCCCTGGCCGCCGTTCAATTTCTACCCGCTGCCGAATACACTTTGCTATCCATCCGGGCTGAGGGCACCTACGACAACATGTCCGGTGGTTTCTCTCTCATCGATGTAATCCAATTCCTGCTGCCTGGCCAGGTGAGCTTTTACTCACCGCTGTACGTGGGGCTGATTGGCCTCATCTTGGCCGGATGGGTTACGTTTACCCAGCCCAGTCGCTACACCACGTTTTGGGCGGTCGTCGCTTTTATTACGCTGCTCATTTCATTTGGTGTTAACACCTTCCTCTACAGCCCACTGTACCTTTTTACGCCGGGCTTCTCTATTTTTCGAGGACAGGAACGCTGGGCTTTTGCTACGGCATTTAGCTTGTGCGTTTTGGTCGGCTATGGATTTGCCTCTTTATTGAGCCAAATGGCCCGGGTCCAGAGCCAGTCGGCAAGCCGTCAGGGTGTAGGTAGCAAGGCAGCGGGTAAGAGCGTGATAAAGAAGACATCCCCTGTCCCACGGCCCACCCATCGCCTCCTGGACATTACGGCCTACCTCTTTCTTTTTGCGCTCCTACTCGTATTCTTATTCTTTTACGGCTTGAACGAGACCGGCTGGACGTCCAGCAGCCCCTTTTACAATCTGCTGGCTGCCGCCACACTGCTCACCGTGCTGCTGGCGCTGACCTGGCTTTTGTGGAAATTCTTGGCCACGTTTCAACTGCCCGCAGCCGTGCTGACCATCTTGACAGCGGCACTCATTTGCTTTGACTTGTTCACCGTCAATTGGCAGACCAATCTTTACCCGCAGCCACCGGCATGGCACACTCGCATACCCGCCGCTGCAGCCGCAATAAAAAAGGACACGGCCAACTTTCCCGGCGAACCGTATCGTGTCTACAACGAATTTCGACTTTACGACAATTACGGCGTTCCGTTTGAAATTGAAGATTTGTGGGGTGCAAGCCCGCTTCGTTCGGACCGCTATGACCAATTTCTGGCCCCCCCAATGCCGATCGAGCGCACCTGGGAGCTGCTCAACGTCAAATACGTTATTACCTGGCGGCAGAAATTGTTTGTACCGTCAACGATCATTTTTCAAGAACCCGCCGGCGACGGCACCACCTACGTACATCGGCTCGACCAGGTTGGTCCAAGAGCCTGGCTCGCACTTCGGGCCGAAATCGTTGACGATGAAACCATGCTGCAAAAACTCGCGGATCCTAACCTCGATCGCCGGCATGTGGCACTCCTTGAACCGGACGCCGAACCGTATGTCCGGCAAATTATCAATGTCTCCGACTTGCAACCCGGCGAATCCGGCGACGATGGATTGGGCGTTGACCAATCCATAAGCCGAACGCCCTCCGCCCTATCGGCGACATCTCAGATTTCACGCCTCACATCTCACGCCTCAGGCCTTGGATATCAAGTTACTACCCCCGGCCCGGCCCTCCTCATTTTTAGTGAAATCTACTTCCCCGGCTGGCAGGCCACTGTCGATGGCCAACCTGCGCCGCTCCTTCGCGCCGACTACATCCTACGGGCCGTTCCAGTTCCGGCCGGAGAGCACACGGTCGAATTGACTTTTCGACCCCTCAGTTTTACAGTGGGCGCACTTATAAGCGGAGTCACGCTATTGACCGGTGTTATGATATTCATATTTCTACTTAGCAAAAATTCCAAGTATGGGGCTGACGAAAAATGAAAGGTCTAACCAAAGGCTTA
>JBFGLD010000341.1:0-6277 GCA_041576335.1 Anaerolineae bacterium
CGGGAGCTTTTTTATTTGGCTGCACTTATTTGATTTAAATCATACAATCGTTGTCCGGTTATTGGTACAGTAGAGACGAAAGTAATCCAATTCAACCAAAAGGAGCTTTGAATAATGAAAACTATCTTACGCAGCCAGGAATTTTCTTGCCCCTCGTGTGTGGCCAAAATCGAGAAGGCCCTGCACAACCTGAACGGCGTTGCGGAAGCCAAAGTTCACTTCAACACCGGGCGAGTGGTGGTAGAACACGATCCGGAACAAGCCAGCGCCGATGATCTGGTTAAGACCATTAAGGCCACCGGCTACGAAGCCAAAGTATCGCCATTTTAAGGACAAGATTCGGGTTGGGAGATTGGAGACAGGTTTGTCGCACACTCCAGCCTCCCCATATCTGTATGGAAAGATGCAACGTATTTAATGAATGAAGGAGATGATCCAATGAATACGCTCAAAATCTGGTTCAACAATCCAATGAAACGCCGCCAACTGCTGACCATCGTCAGCGGGGCACTTATTCTAGCGGCGCTGGGCGTTGATTTTCTGGCCGGATTGACCGGCCTACGCAGCGGCTTGATGATTGCCGCAGCGCTCGTTGCCGGTTACGATATTGCCCAGCGGGCCTGGCAAGCTCTGCTCAACCGGCACATCAGCATCGAACTGCTGGTGACGATGGCCACCGTTGGCGCGCTCATTATCGGCGAGTACTGGGAAGCCGCCGCCGTAACCTTTTTGTTTATGTTGGGCGCCTACCTGGAGGCACGCACCTTAGACCGCACCCGCCAAACCCTGCAAGGTCTGCTCAACCTGGCCCCGACCACGGCCATTGTTTTGCGAGATGGCCGGCAGGTTGAGTTGATGCCGTATGACGTAGAACCCGGTGAAACTGTGCTGGTCAAACCCGGCGCCAAAATTTCGGTAGATGGTGAAGTTGTTAACGGACGAGCCGCTGTTGACGAGAGCGCCATTACCGGTGAGTCGATGCCGGTTGAAAAAAGCGCGGGGGCGCAGGTGTACGCCGGCACCGTTAACCAGGATGGGCTGCTGCAGGTGCGAGCCACCGGCGTGGGGGCCGATACCACCCTGGCCCGCATTATCCGCCGGGTTGAAGAAGCACAGGAAGAGAAAGCTCCAACCCAGCGCTTCATCGAGCGCTTTGCCCGCTGGTACACGCCGGCGATTATCGGTCTCAGTGTGGTGGCTTTCTTGGTAACCTGGGAGATTGAACTGGCCTTGACCCTGTTGGTCATCGGCTGCCCCGGCGCGCTGGTCATTTCTACGCCGGTATCGGTGGTGGCCGGGATTGGACGGGCGGCCAAGCGGGGTATTCTCATCAAAGGTGGCGAGTATTTGGAGAACGCCGGTAAAATCACGGCCCTGGCCCTGGATAAAACCGGCACCCTGACTCAGGGCAAGCCCCGCTTAACCGACATTATTGCTTTACAGCCCGTGCCGGTCCTGGTGGGTGGGCTGCCGGACTACGCCGGTAGCCTGGCGGTCTCCACCAACGGCAAAGCGCCGAGCCGCTGGCCCACGGCCCAGCAAGAGGTGCTGCGCTGGGCCGCCATCGCCGAAGCCGGCTCCGAGCATCCCCTGGCCCGCCCAATTTTGGCCGAAGCCGAAACGCTGGAGCATATTCCCTACGAGGCCGAATTCGACACCTGCACCGGGCGCGGGGTGCGAGCTAGCTACCAGGGGCATGTCATTGGTGTTGGCAGTAAAGAATTGATGGCCGAACTGGGTGTAGTCGTTAGCCCCGAAACCGAGATGCACCTGGCCCGGCTGAAAGCCGAAGGTAAAACAGCCGTGCTGGTGGCCCTGGACGGGTTAGAGCTGGGTATCCTCGGCATTGCCGACGCGCTGCGAGAGACGACCCCGCTTATGATCCGGCAACTCGAAGCGATCGGATTAGAGCGTATCGTGATGCTGACCGGCGATGACCGGCGCACAGCTCAAGCCATTGCCAAAGAGGCCGGCGTGACCGAGATTTACGCCGAACTGCTGCCCGACGACAAGCTCAGCGTGATACGTCAATTACAGGCTGAGGGTCACGTGGTGGCCATGACGGGCGATGGCATTAATGACGCCCCGGCTCTGGCCGCCGCCGACATCGGCATTGCCATGGGCGCAGCCGGGACCGACATAGCCATCGAAACCGCCGACATCGCCCTCATGTCCGACGACCTGTTGAAGATACCGGAGGCCATCGGTCTATCCAAAGCAACCCGGCGCAATATCCGCCAGAACGTTGTCATCGCCCTGGTTACGGTGTTTGGATTACTAGCCGGGGTACTGCTCGGTCAGGTTCATATGGCCGGGGGAATGTTCATCCACGAGTTGTCTGTCCTGATCGTAATTTTGAATGGCATGAGATTACTACGAGGTTGAGGAAGGCTGTCCTATTTTTTGAGATGGTACGTTCTTAAAACCCGACCATCATCATTAGCAATGATGGTCATCTAATTCGACCAAAGTCGAAAACCACTTATCGCTCAGGTTTTATGTTGAAGGCAGAAACCTGGGCGATTTCTTTTGAAGTTGATTTAAGATAACAACCACCTTCCAAAATCGACAAAAGTCGAAGAAATCCCGCTCAGGTTGTTGTAAGCTGAGGTTGTGAGAACAAAAGTGACGGCTTACTCAAATGAGACGGAGTTCATCATGCTTAATATAACCATAAACTTTAAGGAACAGATGGCAGAGGCCCGGCGCATCCAGATTTTAATGGGAGCGGCTCAGGTGTTCTCAAAAAAGGGCTATCACCAGGCCACCACCAAAGAGATTGCCGAGGCTGCCGATGTAGCGGAGGGGACGATTTACAACTACTTCGACAACAAACGCGAGTTACTGATCGCGATGATGGAACTGCTGGGTAGGTGGTCACTTGAAGGGATTATCCACGAAAATCCTCCTGATGATCCCAAAAATTTCTTAACCACCCTGCTCCAAGACCTCGACCAGCTTTTGCAAGAGCGGGGCGAGTTCGCCGCGCCCATCCTGGCCGAAATCTTTGCCGATGCCGAACTGCGCCAGACGATTTACCAGCAGCTGGCCAAGCCCATTGCTACTTACATCGAAGAATACCCTGAGATCCATTTCCCTTCAAGCAGCGTGCGCCGGAAAAACCCTATCATCATCGCCTACGCCCTGATGGGGGCAATGCTGTTGAACTTTATGCTCAAAGCGACCAATCTTGATCCCCGCTACAGCCAGATCTCAGCCGAGGCCATGATTGAGCAGATAGTTTCTCTCTTTTTAGATAATCTCCGCGCCAACAAGGAGTTGGCCTGGTTTGTAAGCTAATCGTCAATGCCCTTTTGGGAGGTATGTAATGTTTCTAAGAACGTTAAGTTTAATGCGCAAAGAGTTTATCCACATTATGCGCGACCCGCGCACCCTGGCGGTGATGATTATCACCCCGTTGATGCAGTTGATTCTGCTGGGCTACGCCGCCAGCACCGATATTGACCACCTGCGCACGGCTGTGTACGACGGCGATAAGAGCCGGCAGAGCCGGGAGTTGGTTGAAGCCTACCAGGCCTCTAACTATTTCGATGTCATCTATTACGTCGAGCAAGAGAGCGAAATCGCCTATCTGCTCGATCACGGCGACGTGTATGGGGCCTTAATCATTCCGGCCGGTTATGGGCAAGAGGTCGTGGCCAGAGATTGGGCTGATATTGGCTTTGTCATTGATGGTACAGATCCAACTGTGGCCGGGTCTGTCTTCTCGGCCGCCCAGGCGGTGGGGCAGGCTTATTCAACCAACATTGTCCAAGAGAATTTTGGGGCCTTCGTCAGCAGCATGCCCGGCGTCGAGGTCAGGCCCCGGGTCTGGTACAACCCCGATATGGAAAGCACCTACTTTACCATTCCCGGCCTGATGGTCATGGTCTTGTTTCTGTTCACCACCCTCTTTACCTCCTCCTCCATCGTCCGCGAGCGAGAACTGGGCACCATCGAGCAGTTGATTGTCACACCGATCCGCTCCATTGAGCTGGTCGTGGCCAAGGTGGCCCCTTACGTGCTCATCTCCTTCTTCATCATTCTCGAAGTATTGGTGATTGGGGTTTTGCTCTTTGGGGTACCAATTAACGGCAGCGTGACCTTACTACTGGCGCTGTCCGCCCTGTTTTTGGTGACAGCGCTGGGCATCGGCATCTTCATCTCCAGCATCGCCAAGAGCCAACAAGAGGCCTTGCTGATGACCTTTGCCACGGTGCTGCCGACCATTTTTCTAAGCGGCTTCTTCTTCCCCTTCGACGCTATGCCGCAGTGGTTGCAATGGCTCAGCCACATTATCCCGGCCCGCTATGCGTTGGTCATTGTGCGCGGCATTATGCTCAAGGGCGTTGGGCTGGAGGTCTTAATGGAACAGATTATCGCGGTGCTGATCTTTAGCGCGGTCATCATTGCCTTGGCAGCGACCACCTTTAGAAAGAAATTGGATTGAGGTAAACAATGAACAACGGAAACGAAGCCGTTATTAAAACAGATAAGCTAACCAAGCAGTTCGGTCAGATGGTGGTCGTCAGCAACCTGGATCTTGAGATTAACCAAGGCGAAATCTTTGGCCTGGTTGGGCCCGATGGAGCCGGCAAAACGACCACCATGCGTATGCTGTCGGCCATTATGGACCCCAGCGCCGGCAACGCAACCATTGCCGGGTTCGACCTACGCCAACAGCCGGAGCGCATCAAAGAGCATATCGGCTACATGGCCCAGCAATTTGCCCTGTACAGCGATTTGACCGTGCTGGAAAACATCAACTTTTTTGCCGACGTATTTGGCGTTCGAGGTAAAAAGCGCCAGGAGCGTACCGAGCGCCTGCTAGAATTTGCTCGTCTGACCGAGTTTACCAACCGCCGGGCCGGACGGCTCTCCGGCGGCATGAAAAAGAAGCTGGGCTTGGCCTGTGCCATGATCCACGAGCCCGATATTCTCTACCTGGATGAGCCGACCACCGGCGTCGACCCGGTCTCCCGGCGCGAATTCTGGGACATTCTGGCCAACCTGCATGTGGAAGGGACCAGCATTCTGGTCAGCACGCCCTATATGGACGAAGCCGAGCGCTGCTCACGGGTTGGGTTGATGTATGGTGGGCGGCTGGTTGAGCAGGGTACGCCCAACCAGATTAAGGGGTTGATTCAGGGCGAACTGGTTGAATTCAGACCTGAATCCGTTCAGCTCCGCGGGGTAGGTTTGTTGCGCCAAGCCAACCGGCTGCTCTCTCAGCAAGTAGGAGTCTTAGAGGTGCAAACTTACGGCGATTTGGTGCATGTCTTTGTGGACGGTATTGCCCAGCGCCGGTCGCAACTCGAAGCGGCCCTGGCTACAGAGCAGATCACGATGGCCGATTTTCGCCAGACGATGCCCCGCATGGAAGAGGCATTTATTTCGTTGATCGGAAAGATGGAACAGGAGAAATCGAAGGAGGTTAGTAACAAATGAGACATCAGGTGAACCACAACGACCTGGCCATCGAAGTGCAGGGCCTGACCAAAAAATTTGGCGAGTTTGTGGCCGTCAACAATGTCAGTTTTGAAGTCCCGCGCGGCGAAATCTTTGGCTTCCTGGGGCCGAACGGCGCCGGCAAAACCACGACCATTCGCATGTTGCTGGGATTGCTGATCCCCACCAGCGGCACGGCCAATGTCATCGGTTACGATGTGGTCAAAGAAAGTGAAGCAATGCGCAAACGGATCGGCTATATGACCCAAAAGTTCAGCCTCTACAACGACCTGACCGTAGAGGAAAACCTGAGTTTTTACGGCGGCGTCTACGGGGTGAACGGCCAAACGTTGCAGGAGCGCAAAAAACATATCTTAAAAATGGCCGGTCTAATCGGGCGGGAGCGGGAGTTGACCCGCAACCTGTCCGGGGGCTGGAAGCAGCGCCTGGCTCTGGGCGTGGCCATTATCCACGAGCCCGACGTGCTTTTTCTGGACGAACCCACCGCCGGCGTCGATCCCATCTCGCGCCGGGCCTTCTGGGAGCTAATTTATGACCTGGCCGAGGGGGGCACTACCATTCTGGTCACCACCCACTATATGGACGAAGCCGAACATTGCCGGGAGCTGGTTTTCATCCAGCGCGGCCATTTGGTGGCCCAGGGCTCACCGGAGGAAGTTAAATTCAGCCAGATGCACGGCGATGTGGTCGAGATTGATTGTGATAATGCCGGCCAGGCCGTGCCCTTGCTGCGCGATTTGAATATCTTTGCCGAGGTGGCCCTGTACGGTGCGCTCATTCACGTGGTCACCAACAAGACCACGGAGCA
>JBFGLD010000342.1:0-6263 GCA_041576335.1 Anaerolineae bacterium
ATGCACTTGGGTTATGATTTTGACTAGGGATAACATCTTGTCCAGTGCCGAGGTGATTTATGGTTGAAGACAGGCAATATTTAGTTGATAGGGTCCAGGGGGCTGACGACGTCGCCCTGGTCGTGGCCAGTATCTCTGAAGACGAGATTATGAGTGTTGACTGTTTTTAGTCAAACGACCTTCCCCATTTTACGCCAGGAATAGGTATTTGTCAAGTTATACTTCGTATAAGAAGAGTTACACGAGGTATTATAGCCCGAACAGCGCAGCTTGTCAACCTCAGGCGCTTCCATGACGGGACGCCAAGCCTTGGAGAACATGTGGCCGACAGGCGTAACCTAGCCACCTGACCAGTAGCAAAGCTGACCACCTATCCAGTTCGCAAACTCCCCAGATGGCCGATCTGTCCGGACGAGTTTTGTTTTACACTAGAGGGGTTAGCTGGATATTAAGTCTAAATCAGTGCAGCTTGAAAAAGCCCTGATCCAGTTGGTTGGTTAAGATTCAATAAATGTCATAAGCTCAAATATTTGCGGAGATGATCATGGAGTTTATAGAAAACCGACCTTTCGATGAAATAGAAATCGGCGACTCGGCCAGTCTGACCCGGACATTAACCCGGGAAGACATCCAGCTCTTTGCGGTAATGTCAGGCGACATTAGCCCTATCCACGTGGACGAAGAATACGCCAAGAGTGACATGTTTCAAAAGATTATTGCGCACGGCATGTGGGGTGGCGCCCTAATCTCAGCCCTGCTGGGAACCAAATTGCCCGGACCCGGCTCAATTTATCTGGGGCAAACGTTACGCTTCAGAAGGCCGGTCGCACCCGGCGATACCATCACCGTCACTGCCACAGCCGTCGACAAGGACCCGGAAAAACACCGGATTACCTTTGATTGTCAATGCCTTAATCAACACGACGAGGTCGTCATCAGCGGTAGCGCCGAAATTCTTGCCCCGACGAAAAAGGTAAAGCGTCCCCGAGTCATTATGCCGGAAGTGCACTTACACAACCACGGCGCCCAATTTCGAGGACTAATCGCCCTGGCGGAAGGTCTCGCACCAATCCGTGCTGCTGTGGTTCATCCGGTTGACCGTTATTCTTTACTGGGGGCGATTGATGCAGCCGAGGCGAAGATGATTACGCCGATCCTGGTCGGACCCATAGCCAGAATGCGGAGTGTTGCCGCGGCTGAAGACGTTGATTTGTCGCCTTACACCCTGATCGCCACGGAACATAGCCATGCCGCCGCAGCGCAAGCCGTGGCTATGGCTCGAGCCGGCGAAGTTGAGGCAATAATAAAGGGGGCGCTGACCACGGAGGAGCTAATGCAGCAGGTTGTGGCTAAAAACACCGGCCTGAGGACGGAACGGCGCATGAGCCATGTGGCCGTCGTGGATGTCCCAACCTATCCTCGCCCGCTCTTCATTACCGATGCCAGTATTAACATCTATCCCAGCCTGGCCGATAAGCACGATATTGTGCAGAATGTCATCGATCTGGCCCGGACGTTGGGGATCAAGGCGCCAAAAGTGGCCATCCTGTCTGCCATTGACACGATTAGCCATAAATTGGAGTCGACTTTAGAAGCCGCAGCTCTGTGTAAGATGGCCGATCGCGGGCAGATTACCGGCGGCGTTGTCGATGGCCCATTGGCCTTTGATGACGCTATTTCGCTGGAAGCGGCCCAGGCTAAGGGCATTGTTTCGCCGGTAGCGGGCCAGGCCGACATTCTGGTCGTCCCGGATCTCGAGTCGGGCACGATGCTCACCAAGCAATTGGAATACCTGGCAGAGGCCCAAACCGCAGATATCGTGCTGGGAGCAAGGGTGCCCATTACCCTGACCAGTCGTTCGGATACCCCTCTGGCCCGGTTAACCTCGTGCGCAATGGCACTTTTACGGGTGCACCAGCGAAAAAAAGCCAAGCCAATATTGAACTAGCCGGGAAGTTAATACGCCCTCGACCAATGATAGTCCCCGCCAATATTCACCTGGTAGGGACTATCATTTTAATGAAAGCCGACGTAGGCCGAACTGGCGGCGGTGTAACCTGTCTGTAACTCTTGTATGCTAAGATCAGGTTTGCTTTTGTGTTGATCTGCGCTGTCCCCTGTGACCGCAGACAGTGAAAGGAGTAGACAATTCTTATGGAATTCGGAGTGCCTAAAGAGGTTCACGACTTTGAAACGCGCGTTGGGCTGACCCCGGCCGGCGTGCTCAGCCTAGTTCGGGCCGGGCATTCGGTCTATGTCGAACAGAATGCCGGGGCTAAGGCCGGATTTGATGATGAGGAATATCGTCAGGCCGGAGCCCAGGTCGTTTATTCAGCCGCCGAGGTGTATGGGCGAGCTAATACGGTAGCCAAAGTAGCCCGGCCTGTGGCCCAAGAGTACGGCCTGTTTCGCAACGGACAAGTCATCTTTTCATTTCTGCACCTGGCGGTCTCCCCACCCGATCTGTATAAAGCCCTCTCTGATCACAGAATCACCGCGATTGCTTACGAAATGATTCAGGGGGATGATGGAAGTTTACTGGTTCTCATGCCAACGAGCGAGGTTGCCGGTCGCCTGGCCGCCATCATCGCCGGGCGCCTCCTGATGGGCGACAGCGGCGGACGAGGCGTTCTTCTCAGCGGCATACCCGGCGTACCCCCGGCTGTGGTGGTCATCATTGGCGGGGGAATTGTGGGTATCAATGCCGCTCGCGCGTTTTTGGGTTTGAAGACCCAGGTAATTATTTTGGACCGGGATTTAAGACAACTGCAAAGCGTGGATGATCAATTCAATGGCAGGGTCACGACGATGCTCTCGAACATGTATAACCTCAACCGGGCCGTTGCCTTCGCCGACGTATTGATCGGCTGTGTGCAGGTGCCGGGTCAACGCGCTCCGATCTTGGTGACTCGTGAAATGGTGCGCCGTATGCGGCCTGGCTCGGTGATCATCGATTTGTCTATCAATAATGGCGGTTGTGTTGAGACCAGCCGCCCCACTACGGTGCGCGATCAATCATTTGTAGCCGAGGGTGTAATCCACCACTGCGTTCCAAATGTAACCGCATTGGTGGCCCGTACGGCCAGTTATGCGCTTACCAATGCCGCCCTGCCCTGCCTGCGGGCTGTCGGTGCCCACGGTTTGGACGGCCTTTTGGGGCAGCGTTCAGCCCTGAGTCGGGGGGTGAATCTGTACCAGGGTAAGTTAGCGCACCCAGGCATTGCCGCGGCCCTGGGCCGGGATGTTGAAGTCGAACTACCCTCTGGAGAAATAACATGAACGGGGAAACAATTTATCGCCGCAAGGTGACCGATATTGACTCGGCTCTATCCACCATCAAATCGGGTCAGCGGGTATATGTTGGCGGAGGCGCCGGCGTACCAGTAACCTTGATCGACGGTCTAATGCGGCGGGCTTCGGTGCTGCGCAATGTAGAAATAATCCACATTTTGACCTTTGCCGAAGCTCCCTACGTGGCTCGTGAATATGCGGCCTCGTTTCGCCATAATGCCCTCTTCATTGGCCACAACGTGCGCCAGGCCATCCGAGAAGGTCGGGCCGATTTCACGCCCGTATTCCTGTCAGAGATACCGGATCTGTTCCAAAATGGGGTTTTGCCGCTTGACGTGGCTCTTGTTTCACTTTCCCCGCCGGACGAACACGGCTTTTGCAGTTTTGGGGTTGAAGTAGGCGCCACGAAGCCCGCCGCCGAAGCGGCCCGGGTGATTGTGGCCGAGGTCAACCGGCAAATGCCGCGGACATTGGGCGATAGTTTCATTCACGTCAGTCGCTTGCATCACATTGTCGAGGCCGACTTTCCGCTTCCCGAAGCGCCCCAGGGCGGGGCATCTGACCTGCATTTGCAGGTTGGCCAGCACATCGCCGGCATGATCCCGGATGGCGCCACGCTGCAATTGGGAATCGGTAATATTCCTGATGCCGTACTGAATAGCCTGGATAACCACAAAGACCTGGGTGTGCACACCGAAATGTTCTCCGATGGCATCATTGACCTGGTGGAGACGGGGGTCATCACCTGCGCTAAGAAGAGCTTTCACCCTGGTAAGGTCGTGGCAGGTTTCCTATTTGGCACAAAACGGCTGTATGATTTTGTCGACAACAATCCAATTTTCGAACTGCATCCCACCCATTACGTCAACGATCCGTTCCACATTGCCAAAAATGACAACATGGTCTCTATCAACTCGGCCTTGGAGGTCGATCTAACCGGCCAGGTCTGCGCCGACTCGCTGGGCACCCGCTTCTATAGCGGAGTGGGCGGACAGGTCGATTTTGTACGTGGGGCGGCACGCTCCAAGGGAGGCATGCCCATCATCGCCTTCCTGTCCACAACCAAAAATGAGACAATTAGCCGCATTGTCCCCACTTTAACCGAAGGTGCGGGCGTGGTTACAACCCGAAATGATGTACATTATGTGGTCACTGAATATGGGATTGCCTCCCTGCATGGCAAAACTATCCATCAACGTGTTCAGGAGCTGATCAACATCGCCCATCCTAAATTTCGCGATGAGTTGACCCGGGCGGCCCACGAACTGGGCTATGTGTAGCCGAAGACGCGGTCGATTCAGCCAGGACTGCCAGTCCTAAACGGATAACCTGAATAGTTACGAAAAATATAAAATAATCCAACACGTTGATCGAAAGGAGCCATATGTCTCAAGAAACGGCTGATGTCGTGATTTGCGGAGCGGGCATTGCGGGCATAGCTACTGCCTACCAGTTGTGCGTTAAGCAAGGTCTGCAAAATATCATTTTAGTTGACGACCGCCCACCGCTGAGTCTGACCAGTGACAAATCCTCCGAGTGTTATCGCAACTGGTGGCCGGGGCCCGGCGAGGCAATGGTCAGCCTGATGAACCGGAGTATCGATTTACTTGAGGAGATGGCCCATCAATGTGACAATCGATTCAATCTCAACCGGCGCGGCTACCTGTATGCAACGGCTGACCCGGCCCGTATCACAGACTTCAGGCGGATGGCCGAAGAGGCAGCCTCGTTGGGTGCGGGGCCGGTCCGCTGCCACACCGGTCCGGCAGTCGATCCACCGTACGAACCTGCTCTGGTGCACGGTTTTGAAAACCAGCCAACCGGGGCTGACTTAATCCTCGATCCGGCCCTGATCCGGCAGCATTTTCCCTACCTGGCTGAAGACGTCGTGGCCGTTGCCCACGCCCGGCGCTGCGGCTGGTTTAGCGGCCAGCAATTGGGGATGTTTATGTTGGAGCAGGCCCAGGCCCGGGGTTTGAAACTTGTCGAAGGCCGGGTGGAGGGTGTAAGGATCGCCAATGGCCGAGTTGAGGGGGTGCGGGTCGGCCGCGGCAGTCAGAATGAGACGATTGTCACGGCTAATTTTGTCAACGCCGCCGGTCCCTTTCTGGCCGAAGTGGGCCGGATGGTAGGCGTTGAGCTGCCCATCTTTTCCGAACTACACCTTAAGCTGAGCTTTAATGACCATTTGGGCATTATCCCTCGCGAGGCCCCAATGATTATTTGGGCCGACTCGCAGCGGTTAGCCTGGTCACTTGAGGAGCAGGAAATGTTGGCCGAATCTGAAGACACCCGCTGGTTACTCGAGGAGTTTCCGGCCGGGGTACATCTGCGTCCCGAAGGGCATGGCGAGAGTCCGATTGTACTGATGCTGTGGCCGTACCATGTGACCCCGGTTGAACCGGTCGTCCCGCCGCCCATTGATCCGGACTATCCCGAAATCGTCCTGCGGGGCCTGGCCAGAGTCATTCCCGATTTGCGTGTTTACCTTGACCGTATGCCCAGGCCGGTTATTGACGGCGGCTATTATACCAAAACCCGTGAAAATCGCTGTTTGGCTTGCCCCCTGCCTGTTGAGGGTACATTTGTAATCGGTGCCCTGTCCGGTTACGGACTGATGGCTGCACCCGCAGCGGCTGAACTGCTGGCCGCTCACCTCATCGGCGACCCCCCCCAACCCTCGTACGCACCGGCCTTTGATTTAACCCGCTACGAAGACCCGGCCTACCAACGGCTTCTGGAGCATTGGGGAGATACGGGGGAATTATAAATTTCTAGATGCCTAAACGGTTTCGCCTCAGAATTTCCGCGGTGCTGTGGACGGTACTCACCTGATGGCCCGGTAGCGGATAAATGCGTTCGTGAATTGTATCGATGATCCACTCTTCCTGAGGAAAAAACGCCTCCTCCAATTCCGCCGCCGGCGTGATCCAATTGCGAGCGCCGACGACTGCCACCGGGCCGTCCAGATA
>JBFGLD010000343.1:0-6261 GCA_041576335.1 Anaerolineae bacterium
CCACAACCGCACCTAATACCTGCACTACGCGGCCTGCAGCTCCTTTTTCCATTTATTCCTCCTAATATGTTAAAACTAAGACTATGGTCCAAACACCAGGTAACGTCTATCGAGGTCATACGATTATTCTTCAAATAATCGCTGCTTATCCGCGTGCCTTGGCCAGTGCTTCCGCGCCGCCGGCAATATCCAACATTTCTTTGGTGATGGCGTCTTGGCGAACCTTGTTGTAGGTTAGGGTTAGGTCCCCGATCAAGTCCTTCGCATTCTCTGTCGCGTTGCGCATGGCCACCATACGCGCCGACTCTTCACTGGCTCTAGCTTCTATTAAGGCTTGATAAATCTGCAGTTCAGTAAAACGTGGTAAGAGGGAGTCGAGCAGCACGACCGGATTGGGTTCGTAAATGTAATCAGCCGGGGCCGGAGTTGTTTCTTGAACCAAGTACTCACTCATGACCTTGCTCTCAACTTGACCGGGACGGATCGGAAGCAGTAGGCGGACTGTGGGGTCTTGAGTCAAGGTATTAATGAAGTCCGTATAGGCCAGGTAAACTTGGTCAAATTCGCCGCTCAAAAAGCCGTCAATGACAAGCCGGGTAATCGGGGCAATATCGAAGGCCGTCGGCAGCGGGGGTAAATCTGTAAAATCGGCCACGACGTTACGCCGATAGCGAACCATAAATTCCCGCCCCTTGCGGCCTACGGTAATCAAACTGGCATTTTCTTGATTACGATCGTGCATAAAACGGGAAGCTGCCCGAATAATATTGCTATTATAGGCCCCGGCCAAGCCTCTATCACCGCTTATCAAGACAATCGCCACATTTTTGATCTCTTCTCTTTGGGTAAGCAGGGGGTGAAGTTGCTCCACGTTACCTTTCTGAGCAGCCAGGTGGGTCAAAATCTCCCAAGCTTTGGCCGCATAAGGACGCGAGGCCAAGGCCTGTTCCTGGGCCCGGCGCATCCGCGAGGCAGCCACCATCTGCATGGCTCGGGTTACTTGCGCAATATTTTTGACACTCTTGATACGTCGTCTAAGTTCACGGGTAGAAGCCACGATTAACCCTTTGTTCGCTGAAGAATTCGAGATTAGAGATAAGCGGACAACAAGCTTTGGTTTCTAATCTCTAATCATTACAGTTATTGAGGCACTTCGTATCCGGCCGACTGGTTGTACTCTCCTAAGGCCGACCTTAAGGACGACTCTATCTCTTCCGTAAGCACTTTCTGATCGGCAATGGCCTGCCCAACGCCCGGATGGTTAGCATTCATATATTCAAGTAAGTTTGTCGAGTATTCCTGAATTTTTTCAACAGGTACGCCCCGGCCAAACCCATGAGTCATGGCATAAATTGAGATAACTTGATCTTCTAAATCTAACGGTTGATATTGGGGTTGTTTCAGCAGTTCGGTCAGACGGAGGCCTCGCTCGAGCTGTTCACGGGTTGCCTTGTCCAGATCAGAGCCGAACTGGGCAAAAGCAGCCAGCTCACGGAATTGAGCCAGCTCGAGGCGCAACCGACCCGCGACTTGCTTCATAGCCTTGGTCTGGGCATCGCCACCGACGCGTGACACCGACAAACCGGCGTTCACGGCCGGACGCTGACCCGCATAAAAGAGATCGTTTTCCAAATAGATTTGACCATCCGTTATGGAGATGACGTTGGTCGGTACGTAAGCGCTGACGTCACCGGCCAATGTTTCGATAATGGGTAGTGCGGTTAAGGATCCGCCCCCATTTTCCGCCGACAGTTTGGCCGCCCGTTCCAGCAGGCGGGAGTGCAGATAAAATAGGTCACCGGGATAAGCCTCACGCCCAGGAGGCCGCCGTAGTAAAAGTGAAATTTGACGATAAGCCCAGGCGTGTTTGCTCAGATCGTCATAAACCGCTAAGGCTTCTTTACCCTTATCCATAAAATATTCGCCCATAGCACAGCCGGCGTAAGGGGCAAAATACTGTAATGGCGCCGGGTCTGAAGCGCCGGCCACCACCACGATCGTATGCTCCATAGCCCCGTATTCTTCTAACGTGGCCACCACCTGAGCCACCTGCCCCTGGCGTTGGCCAATGGCAACGTAGATACAGATCAGGTCTTTCCCTTTTTGATTGATAATCGTATCAATCGCCAGGGCCGGTTTACCGGTCTGCCGATCGCCAATAATTAACTCGCGCTGACCTCGACCGATTGGGATCATTGAGTCGATAGCCTTGAGACCGGTTTGCACCGGCGTATCAACGTTAGCTCGTTCAATTACGCCTGGCGCAATTTTTTCTATCGGGTAAAAACCGTCATTCTCGACGGGCCCCTTGCCGTCAATAGGCTCGCCAATGGCATTGACAACACGTCCCACGAGTGCCTCACCAACCGGGACTGAGGCAATTCGCCCGGTACTTTTGACCGTATCGCCCTCTTCGATATGCTCATAATCTCCCATAATCACAGCGCCAACCTGGTCCATTTCCAGATTGAGGGCCATGCCTAAGACACCACCAGGAAATTCCAGCAGCTCAGTCGACATCACGTTGGTCAGTCCATTAACGCGGGCAATACCATCACCCACACTTAAGACATTTCCCACGTCAGCCGTTTCAATCGGTACTTCAAAGGCTTCTAACTGTTGTCGGATTTGGGCTGTAATCTCATCTAACTTTACGACCATACTTATCTCCTAACAAACATCAAACATTGACACGATTAAACTTTTACCCCTAGCATATTTTGCAGCGACTCAAGCCGGGTGACAACGCTGCCGTCGATGAGTTTATCTCCGACCTGCACAATGGCACCGCCCAGAATGGTCGGATCAACGTCAAAGAGGAGCTCTGTGTTTGCGCCGTATTTTGCCCACAGCTTCTGCCGAAATTGCTCTTTGTCATTGTCGGAGAGGGCGATGGCGGTGGTTACTCGGGCAACTTGAACCTGTGGACCACCTCGGGCCAACTGACCGAGGTCCACGAGGACATTTTTTAGTAGGCCAATGTCTCCGTTTTTCAACAGCGTATACAGAAAATTACGAACACCCTGGTCACTATCAGTCGGGATAATACCGTCCAGCGTTTTCTGCCGCTCGGCGAAGGATTGATCAGGATCATCCAGAGTTTTGACAAGATCAGGTGTACGGGCCAGCTTATCCTGAACAGCAGTCAGAGCCGTTAACCACTTTTCCAGAGCCAGGCTAAATACAGCTGTTGCATATTTTCGAGAAAGCTCTTGCGGTTTCACGATACGTCTCCCAGTTTTGTCAAGAATTGATTAACCAGTTTACGCTGCGTACTTTCGTCGATGCCTTCGCCAACAATCTTGCGGGTCATATGCAAAGCAAGTTCAACGGCCTCCTTTTGAACGTCGGCGGCAACCCGCTCTCTCTCCAGATCGGCTTCTTCTCTAGCCTTAACTTTAATCTCGTCAGCCTCTTTTTGCGCCGCAGTCAAGATATCTTGCCGCATTTTTTCGGTGGCTTCCGCTGCCTTGCGAGACTCTGCCTGAGACGCTTCACGGGCCTTGGCCAATTCCCGTTCAAACTCCGCCCGTTGGGCATCAGCTTGCTTTTGGGCTTCTGAGGCTGCCGACAAACCCGTGGCGATCTCGTGTTGGCGCCGTTCGAGCATCTGTTTAACGGGGGTATAAGCAAGACGCTGTAGCACAAAGAGCACTAAACCAAAATTTATTACGTAGACGATGATAATGAGCGGATCAATGCCTAGTGCTGCCATGCTTTGCCCTCCTTTCTTTTAAGACTCTTCATGAGCTTACCAACCTTAAACCACAAAAATGAGTATCAAAGAGATAACCAGGCCGAAGATTGCCAGCGCTTCGGCAAAAGCGATGCCCACAAACATATAAGTGGTAATTTGCCCGCCCATATCCGGGTTGCGGGCCATCGACTGGAGCGCACCGCTGGCTACAATGCCGATACCAATCCCTGGCCCGAGAGCCCCCAGGCCAATCGCTAAACCTGCTGCTAGAAGTTTTGCTGCTTCCGCATCCATTATATAACTTCCTCCTAAGATTAGGTTAGATTAGATAATATTTTAGTAACTATTCAGATTAACCATTTAGGACCGGCACTCCTGCGCTATAACTAGCGATATCCTATAATTACAGGTGTTGTTGATAAACAAATCGCCCTGTTTTTCAAGGACTGCCACTCCTGCTGAATAGTTACATATTTTAGTTCTACAAACAATAGAATTAATGTGACTCGTCGTGACCGCCATGCGGTTTCACCGAAACTGTGTAAAAGGCAACCGACAGAATGAAGAACACAAAGGCTTGAATAAAGCCCACAAATATTTCAAATCCGATTAAGGGGGTAACAACCAGTAAGGGTGCCAGGAAAACGATGACCAGGAGCATCACTTCGCCGGCAAAAATATTGCCAAACAACCGGAAACTAAACGCAATGATTTTGATAAATTCGCTCATCAACTCAATCAGGCCGACCAAGAAGTTGATGACGCCTAACGCAAAATCTCCAAAGCTTTTTCCCTGGGTCAGGCCGCTAAAGATAAAAAATTTACCCAAAAATCCAGCTGCCCCGAGGGCCACAAACCCAAAATACCAGGACGCAATCTGAGTAATCACGGCCAAGGCCAGGGTAAAATTCAAATCGGCGCTTGGTGCCCGGAAGAAAGGTACAATATGTTCGCCCGGCCCGCACGTGCCGGTGCCGCTCTCCACGGGTGGTGCCTCTTCAAGTTCTTTTTCCACAACTTCACTATGCTCAACTTCAGCGTGCTCTCCCCCCTCGCAGATACCAAAGCCCGCCAGTGGGATACCGACAAATAGGCCAAACCAGTTTGCAGCCAACACGAAAATGAAGATCGTAGCCGGAATCGTGAAGAATCTAAAAACCCACTTCCGGCCTGAAACATTCTCGGTCAGCGTGTATATCCCTTCGACCATATATTCGGCCAAATTCTGCAAACCGGAGGGCTGCACACGCATCGTGCGCGTGGCGAAATAGAAGAAGAGAACAATCAGAATGGTAACAATCCACGAGGTTAGGAGGGCGTTCGTCACGTTAAGAGGGCCAAGGTAGAAGAGGTGTTCGGCACTCACCGAAATTGTAGGAAGGGTGATCTGCAAAAAGAATCCGGCAATTATGACGACAAGCGCAACAATGATCATTGGGGTTGCTTTTTTCATAGCCGTTACTGCTCCCTATACTTAGTTCAATTCATCCTGCAAATTAGCCGCAACGCGGAATACAGCATATATGGCCAGAGCTAAACTCATTATCAGTAAGACCAACGTTAGCCATGGTGTTGTTTCGAGCTGCTCGTCGAGCCAGAGACCACAGGCCAAACCACTCGCAATCGGACAAATTAAAATAACAATGAATTTTATCCCAAGGCTGTAGCCCGTGGCATATGATCCTACCAAACCCTTGTTATCGTTTTTTTTGGCTGGCTCGGACAAGTTGAAAATCTATTCGAACGCTGGGCAAACCACTGTTATGATATTATCAGCCGCCCCTTATAACTTTTTTGTGGCACTTGAGGACAGCTGAGTTTAAGCGTGAGGCTAAAAGCATTATATCACTTCACTCAAGCGGCGGCGATTATACCACATATGCCCATGTTTGGACAAATAATTTGTGTAAAATTTCTCTAACCGGCACCTGAATGGTTCATTAAAAGAGCAGACCAGTGTGTCTGCTCCAGACGCTTATCGGTGTTCTGACCAATAAACTTTTCTATTGCTGTTAACTTCACAATCGACCCCCGATGTTACACTACTTCCCGGCATTTGTCCAATTCATGATAAAGATTTGAGGAAAGTTTAGCATTAATTTACCACCTGCCTGAATGCCAAGTTTACGAATTCTACTGCCAATTTGTGCCGTCTAACGGCCATAATTCCTAATACTCCAAGACTTTTTTCAACGAAAATCATACGTAACCTAAACGGATTCAAAATGTACATCCGGGCAAACAGTTGCTAAAATAGACGTAGAAGTGGAATATCATTTTGAAACTGTTCTTTTAACAACTATGAAGAAGATACTGGTAGCTTGTGAGCAACAATTTGATGTCGCGCTGGACAAAAGCGTCGCGCACCTGAAAAAATCTTGCCTGGTTGAGGTCAGCCATGATAGTGACGCGGCATTTGACGAAATCAGCCGCCAAACCTTTGACTTGATCATTGTTGATTTTCAGCTTCCCGGCTCCGCCAGCAGCTTAGAGTTGATCGAAAGTATTCCATACATTGACCCGGATGTAGCGGTTATTCTATTGCTCGGGCCGGAAGACCAGGC
>JBFGLD010000344.1:0-6252 GCA_041576335.1 Anaerolineae bacterium
AAATCCACCCGGCGTCCTAAACGACTAAATCTCTTAGCCAATTCCAAGACATAAACAACCTGTCCACCGGTATCGGGTTTACCTAACTCCGGTTCCGCAGCAACATAACCGTGAGTCGAAAGCATCAGTATTGAATTCATCAGTTCTTTACTCCTTTGCTCAGCCGACCACCTTCAGCGCATGGCAGGCTGAAATAAATTCCGAGGCAGACCAGGCTTGATATGCTTTGCCCATCGGTCTGCCTGTTTTTCCGTGGGCCCATTCGTTGAATTCCCATTCCCGGTGAACGCCTAATCGATTGAGCTGCGCCAACCGATACAGCTCCTGCAGGGCCACTTCGCGCAGCCCAAGTTTGTTTATAAAGCGGACCCACGGTCCGCCGACAAAAGGCCAAATACCACCATTGTGATAATGGTGAGGCAGGTTCAATAAATTGACCGCATAATAACGCCGCCAATCTTGGTCCCCGACCGTAACCGCCGGATAGACATTGGTCACCGGATAAGGATCGTTAACCCCGACGCCCCACATAAAGCGAAAGGCTAAACTCGCCTTATCTGCATCAACTACATCGTACAGGAAAGCCAAGACGTTGCCATAAACATCGCACCGCCAGCTAAAATCAAAGGGCGTTACCTGGGCAATAAGATAGCGGGCATCGCCTAACGAATATTGCTGTTCGGCAAAAGCAAGGCCTTGATACAGGCCTTGCTGCGTGCTGGGCCAGAAATGAAGCAGAATTTCTTTTTTAATCACCTGTGACCAGCGCAGATAGTCTCCGGCCCGCTGATTGTCGCCCAGCAGTTCGAGTAAGCGTCCAAAGCAAATATTGGTTCGGTACCACAATACCTCGTCGTAGAGCACGTTGTAGCTGCGGCCAAAGAGATCGGTCCAGTCTCCCGCCTCTGGAATCTCGAGCAGGGCATCATTGTTTCCATCGTGAGCGCTAAGCCAATCCATAGCCTGCTGCAATTTATCGATGTGCAGGCGCAGAAAATCAAGCTCGTGCGTGGCCCTAATATATTCATAAAAAGCAATAATCAACCACAAGCCGCTGTCAATTGAGCAAATTCCGCCGACGCCGGAGTAGTCTGGCACCTCATCATCGATGCGTACATTAGCCGGAATTTGTCCGGTCAGAGAAATGTTGTTAAGCAGAGTGGCCAACGTCTGTTTTTGACCTTGGCGTATCTCTTGGTCGTCAATCAGGGGAATTAACCCGGTAATGGCAATTGAGCCATCGCGGGCCCACACGCTGCGATAATTGGCATCCGTACCAAGCGACTCGTTGTCTTCCAGCGAGCAGGCAGAAAAACCAAGTGGCGTAATATTTTTCTTAATAGCCTCGAGTGCTTTTTGATACGCTTCCAGAATAAACGCTAGCTGTTCTTCACTGATGCCGATAATCGCCTCACCACCGTTTAGATATTGAATAAACTCATCGTCAATCGGCTCGGAGACGGCCTCAAGGCCGAGGTCAAAAAAGTCGTGAGGTAACACACCGTTGTGAACTAACCCTTCTAGAATCCCGTCGCTATAGGTTCTCGCGGCGTGATACATCGGCAAGTGTTTGGTTACTTGGTAAAGTTCAGGTTGGGCATTCCCCACAATAATTCCCTTGATCCCGCTCAACAAAAACATCGCGCTGTCGTTACCGCTATCGCCGGCGACAATGGTTTCCTCGGGTTTGATGTCCAGGAACTTCAAAAACCAGTTTAAGGCATTGCCTTTGTTGGCCCATTTCGGCAATATATCGAGGTAGCGTGAGGCAGAGTAGACCACGTTGACGTCGAGGCCAGCCTCACCAAGCTCACGCTCTATTTGGACAATCCGGTCATAGCCGGCATCGTTAAGTAACCAACTCGACTTATAGGCGTTTTGAAATTGATGGGACCGCTTGGCGATATCGTCTCCTATTTGGTTGATAACGCTTTCAACTTTTCTTAAATCCCAACCTTCTTCCAAGATTTCTGAAAACGCTTTGATCAATTGCTCTTTTTCCACATCATAAATTGACGTTCCCAAACCACTGATAATGTAATGGGGTTCAGGCAATTTTTCCTTGCGAACAAATCGCAAGGCGTCATCCAGAATGCGCTCCGTATTGTAACAGAGCCGCGGTCGGTGGCCCGGTTCGAGCTGCCGCCACACCCTGTGGAAGGAATATGACGCATCAGGATTACCGAGCAAGGTGTTATCAATGTCGAATGAGAGTAACTTTATATTCATTGGCCTCGTCGAATGTACAATCGGATCATAATAACTGTTATGAAACTGCCGGTAGGCTCGGGGGCTTGGGGGGTTATCCGCCCATCCCAGTTTCTTTCTGTAAGAATAAACTTGAAGTATGAAGGTTTATGGGATGCTGCTAGGAACATCATCTTCAATTATCTTAGAGGTAAATAGAGAATTGGGCAAACAAGTGTGTGGGGCCGGGCAGGCCAAGGTGACGCGCACCAGCCGTCACAAGCTTTCTTTGATAGCCCTTCAACGCGGCGCAAGCCATGCAACGGCCAACATGAAGAGGCAGGGCCAACCACGAACGATCTGTTATTGAGCCAATGGTTGAAACCATCGGCTATGATGAAAAGTCCGTTGAAACGGACTAAAATCCTTAGGCCCAGACGTGTTTAGCCTGTTTTGAACAGGCTTTTGCTGGTAGCGCGGCGTTTCAACGCTCCGGCTTAGGGCAGGTCGACAAATTTACCAACAGACCGTTTGTTCACCCCATTATTCTTCAAGGGTTGCATCTGCGCCGAATCAATATTACAATGTTAGTAATTATACATAACAACGATCAATGGCCGCAAATGAACAATCGGGGAGGCCGCAATGAGTCAAAACGGTTATCAGGATAATTCGTCAGCCTTAAGAGCAGCCTGGCAGCATTTTGCCGAATTTTCCACCAATGCCGACCAGGCCCAAAAGTGGCACATTAGACTGCGAAAATGGGTCATCATCCTTAGCGTCGTGGCCACCCTTGCAGCGATCCTGACCGATTTAGCCAACCAGCAGTTGACCGAAGCAGCCACAATCTCACAGATATTAAAATTTGTTTTGATTTCAATACCGATTACCGGTTCGGCCGTTTTAGCCTTTTCCAACAAATTTCAACGAGGGGAACGCTGGTTAGCCCTCCGAGCCGGCGAAGAAGAGATAAAAAAAGAGATATATCTCTATCGTACCCTGCGCCGAAATGATAAGAGCCGGGATCAATGGCTCAACGAGCAGGTGGCCGACATTCAACGACGCGCTTTTGAGGCGCTCGACGACGACTTGGTGTTGAGCCCATATCGAGGCAGCCTGCCGCCACATTACAACCCCGACGACGAAAACAGCGACCCGGGGTTTAACGATCTACTGCCAGATGAGTACTTGCGCTATCGCCTGGAGGATCAATTTAGCTGGCACAAAAACAAAACAAACGATTTGCAGCGGCGCAGAATTCGACTGCAAATCTTGGTTATTGCGTTGGGTGGATTAGGCGCAATTTTGGCTGCACTTGGCGGCCCGTTCAGCCTGTGGGTCGCGCTGACCGCATCGATGACGGCTGCCGTCAGCGCCTGGCTAGAGCTGCGCCAATACGATAGCCTGGTCAGAAATTATAGTCAAGTCTTGCTCGAACTCGGCATCATCCGCGATCGTTGGCAAAGCCTACAACCTGATGAACGGACTGAGCCGGAATTCTTCAAGCTTGTTACCGCAACCGAGGGCGTCATGTGGAGCCAGCATAATCTCTTTGTCTCCAAAATGCGCCAGGCCATTGCCGAATTACAGAACGCCTACCGGGCCGAAGAGGCTGTTGGGTCAGCGATCTCGCTCGAAAGTACGGTCGAGCATGCTGCCGCACCAACAACAAAGGTAATTATGGCCGCCGACGGTAAAATCGCCGCAAACGAAAAAATGGGCACCGATCCAATCTTGGAAGCACCGCAAAGCCCAGGCCTAACCCCTGCCCAAATAGCTCCACGAGGGGCACCCCGCGCCTTGGTGGTGATGCCTTTTGGCCCCAAGCAAGGACCCGACGATACCCGGTTTGATTTCAACGCCATCTACGACCGGCTGATCAGGCCCGCGCTGATTGAAGCAGGCTTCGAGCCGATTCGCGCCGATGAAGAAACAGCTGGCGCTGGTATTTCGAGCGATATGTTTCAAGAATTGCTCCTGGCCGATTTGGTTATTGCCGATTTGAGCTTCGACAGTGCCAGCGTTTTTTACGAATTAGGCGTGCGGCACGCCCTGCGCGGCCGGGGCGTGGTGCATATTCAGTCCGGGCGGACCTCCAGACCCTTCGACATTTTTGACGTTCGTCCGGTGCTTTATACGTGTGGCGACGACGGCAAGCCGGACCCAGCCCATTTGGATAAAGAAAGAGAGCGGATCGCTAAAGTCATTCGTGACACCTGGGAGTCGCGCGATGACCACATGCACAGCCCTATCTTTCAATTACTGGACGGCCTGGCCGAACCGGATCGAAAAGCCCTGCAGACGCCGTTGGCCAGGGGCTATTGGCGGGAGTTTCGAGACTGGCAGGAGCAGGTGACGATTGCCCGGCGACGCAGCTATGCGGGCGACGTGCTGCTGTTGACCGAAGAGGTTCGCAACCCGTTAATCAAAGAGGAGGCCATTGCCCGGGCAGGCGAGGCACTGCGAAGTATGGGCTGCTATCACCTGGCCCTGGAACAGTATCAAAGAGGGTTAAAGATCAACCCAAACAATTTGGAATTTCGGCGGCAAGAAGCCTTCTATTTGGGCCGCTTGAAGCGACTAGATGCGGCGCTTGTCAAACTAGAAGGGCTCATCGATGACCACCCGACCGACCACGAAGCCATCGCTTTTTTGGGTCGACTTTATAAAGATATGTTTATCGACGAATGGATTAACATCGAAGACGACCCAACTCGTCTAAAGGCTGCCCAGGAGACATCATATTTACTCAAACGCGCGATCGATACATATCGAAAAGCCTACGTTTTGGATCAGAAAAATTACTATCCTGGCATCAATACCCTGGCCCTCTCTATGCTGCTGGATCACCTCGACCGTGACGTTGCAGGCAGCAAAACCGATCCCGATTCCGAAATCGAACCGATTCGTCAGCAGATTCCCGTCCTAACCGGGGCAGTTCGATTTAGTTTGCAGGAAGCGGCCAAGAATCAGGCTAATGATTTTTGGGTTTTTGCTTCTCTGGGAGACCTGGCAGTGCTGATGGCCAGAAGTCCAAAAGAAGTGACCAGAGCCTACCGCAAAGCCCTGGCTTTGGGCGGCAAAGAAAGATTTAGAATTGAGTCGGTTCTGGAGCAGTTGAAAGTAATGGAGTCGCTGGCATTTCGCCCGGCTTTTGTAAGAGCCGGACTCGATGTTCTCACAGATGCTCTTGACCGCTTAGAGCCGGCGCCCGGAGTTGAAACCGATCGAAACGATAAAGCGCAGGCGCGCCACTTTCTTTTTTCGGGTCATATGATTGATGCCAAAGAACGTGCCGAGCCGCGCTTCCCACCCGACATGGAAACCGAAGCGCGCCAAAGAATTGAACAGGCCCTTGACAAGTTTGAGGCCGGATCTAAAGACCAGGCGATAACCGCGGGCGCTGCCTGCGGCGGCGATATTTTGTTCATCGAAGCTTGTCTAAAGCGCGGCATGGAGGTACAGGTTTATTTACCGTTCGTCGCCGAAAAATTTATCAAAGAATCGGTCGCTTTTCCTAAAGAGAAAGAAGGTAACTGGGTGGAACGCTTCCAGGCGATCCGGCAGGACCCCAGAGTGAGGCTGCACCTGCAGCCTGACCGGCTCGGGCCGGTTCCCGAAGGTGATAATCCCTACGAGCGCAATAATCGTTGGGCGCTCTACTCGGCCCTGGAACACACTATCGAGCAGATCCGCTTTATCGTGTTGTGGGATGGTAGGGGCGGCGATGGCCCCGGCGGCACCCGCCACATGGTTGAAGAGATCCGTCGCTTTGGCGGCATTGTCGAGCATCTGGATACGACCCAGTTTGATTATTGGCAGACTACACAAAGAATTGATCAGGCGGTAGACGCGGCGGTTGAGGAGTTACCGTAGCTCGTTTGACTTCCCAGGTTTCGTTACATAGCCGCAAGGAGGCCACCAAGAAAATGACTGAACAGAGTCTAAAACCCAGAAGAGGTGCACCTCATGCCTTTGTGGTAATGCCTTTTGGCCAGAAAGAGGCATCAAACGGACAGGTGATCGATTTTGACAGTATTTATGAGCAGCTCATCAAACCGGCCG
>JBFGLD010000345.1:0-6233 GCA_041576335.1 Anaerolineae bacterium
GACTTCCAGACCCACATCACCTATATCTGGCAGCAAGGCCAGGACGCCTACATGCTGGTGGTTGACGACGACAATACCCGGGGGATGCACATCGTCGATATCACCGATCCGGCCAATCCCGCCGTCATCGCCGTCGTGGATCAGTTCGTGCCTCCCCTCGACAGTGGCGGGATCAGCATCGCCTATCCGCTGATCGCGCAACCCGGGCTCCTAGGACACACGCCAGGTCCCCATGACGACGGCCATGCCGGCGGTGATGTGTTGCTGCACGACGTCTGGGTCCAGGAGAACGACGGACAATTCATCGCCTATCTGTCGTACTGGGACGTGGGCATGGTGCTGCTGGACGTCACCGATCCGGGCAACCCGGTGTTCCTGGGGGACGCTGATTACGCCGTTCCGGACCCGGTCACCGGTGGAACGCCGGCCGGCAATTCCCATGTCGCGGTGCCCAGCGAAGACGGCCGTATCTGCATCGGCGGCGACGAGGATTTCTTTGGCGAGGCCGGCTGGGGCTACGGCCGGGTATACGATTGCACAGACCCGGCCAATATCGTCGAGATCGGCCAAATGACCACGAACAATGTCCAGACCCCTCCACCAGGTAACTTCACCGCCCATAACGTCATGGTGGCCGACGACCTGGCGATGTGGTCGTGGTACTTCGACGGCATCCCCGTCTTCGATTTCAATAGCTGCCGCGACGCAAACGGCGATCCGATCGCCGCCTGCACGCCGGTCGAGGTAAACCGGTTCGTTGACCCGGACGGCTCTGACTTCTGGGGCGTCTACCTGCATCACCTAAACGGATCGCCCTACCTGCTGGGCAGTGATCGGGATAGCGGCCTGTGGGTTATCGAATCGCCGCGTCCGGACAATTGCCCGAACGTCTTTAATCCCGGGCAGGAGAACTTCGACGGCGACGCCCAGGGTGACGCCTGCGATCCCGATGACGATAACGACGGCGTCGACGACGACGATGACCTCTTCCCCTTCGACCCAAACGAGTGGGCCGACGACGATGCCGATGGTATCGGCGATAATGCCGACAACTGCGCCGCCTACAATCCCGACCAGGCCGACAGCAACAGTGATGGCCAGGGCGACGTCTGCGACCCCGTCGTCACCACGGTCAGCGGTCCTGCCGAGCCGGTGAACATCAATGGCCAGCCCATCAACGTCAACGGCGCATTTACCGATGCGGATGATGACGACAATCACACCGCCACCTGGGATTGGGGCGACGGCTTGGCCGCGGAAGCCGGCGTTGTGGATCAAGCCAGTAACAGCGTCTCCGGCAGCTACACATATGCCGAGGCCGGCGTCTACGAGGTGACGTTGACGGTCAGCGACGCCTACCCAACGGCCGATTCCGACGTTTACGAGTTTATCGTCATCTATGACCCAAGTGGCGGCTTCGTCACCGGCGGCGGCTGGATCTGGTCTGAAGCTGGCTGGTGCCTCCTCGATGAAATATGTGAAAATGCGGAAGGCAAGGCCAATTTCGGGTTCGTTTCCAAGTACAAGAAAGGGGCCAAAGTGCCGACGGGTAACACCGAGTTTAACTTCAAAGCCGGAGGCCTGAACTTCCATTCCGACAGCTATGAGTGGCTGGTCATCAACCAGGGCGGTTCCAACGCCCAGTACAAAGGCTCGGGCACGATCAATGGTGAGCTGGCACCCAATGGCGAACTGTACAAGTTTATGATATGGGCCAAAGACAACGACCCGGGCGGAGACGACACTTTCCGCATCAAGATCTGGTATGAAGATGAGTACAACGGCGACGTTGATGTCTACGATAACGGTTTCGACCAACCCATTGATGGCGGTAACATCAAGGTGCACGCCGATTAAGGGTCTAATGCCGGCGATTGTCGTCTAGCGTTTGAGCTCTATCTGGCCCCGGCCGCTCGAGAGTGGCCGGGGCTTTCGTCTATTGAAAGATGTCACCTGCCCGACAAATATGAAGGCAAACTATCCTATGCGACAGATATAGAAGTGAAAACCACACCAAAATAAATCTGGAACCACCACATGGGTGAAATTCTGAATTCACTCATTCAAACTGGTTTGCACAGTGAATTTCTGCACGAAATTCCCTTTGCTGCCAGAGCCAAGTTTCCGCACATGGTGCAAGGAGAAGTTGGCTGGTGGCGCTTACCGGAACGACACAGTGTCATCTCCTTCTTATTCTCGCTGCAGGCGAGGAAGCCAAACTAAACACGCGTTTCTAGACAGTGAACTCTTTAGACTATTGGACCAAGGTTCACATACGTTCGGACATGAACCGTGTCAGAAAACAGAAATCCTTCTGCACTACCTCTGGCGGCATTAATTGCATTTGAGCTGTCGTACAGACAAAAAGGGGAAAAGTGGGCGCGAAGGGACTTGAACCCCTGACCTCACGGATGTGAACCGTGCGCTCTAACCAGCTGAGCTACGCGCCCGAGGAAGCCAAAATTATACCATCCGCGAATTTCCGAGGCAATACGCAGCCGCCGGCCCGAGAATTTTCCACTCCCGGATGACACCCCCCCGAAACCCGGTTATAATCGACCCATCCAGCCGTCCTGCCTCTAAGCTTCACCGTACACCATTCAATAACCGATAGTTCGCTATTTCCTGCGCTGGACCCGCTTCCACCGGCCGCCTGCTGCAGGCGACCCTGATCACCCAGTCTTTGCTCATCCTCGGACTGCAGCTGCTCATCGTCGAGCAGCTGATGGCGGCGCTGACCCGGCCGGAAATCGTCCTGGTCCGCTCGCGCGGGTTCACTCCATGGCAGGCGGCGCGGGCGCCCTGGCCGCCGGCGCTTGGCTGGGGATGCCGCCCCGTTTCCCCCGCTGGCCGCCTGACTTCTGGGCGGCGCCGCCGCGCTGCTGGGCTGGCTCCTCCTCTGCGGGCTGCTGGTGGTGCTGGCCGGCCGGGAGCTGGAGCCGGTGGCCCTCGTCGAACGGCCGGCGGCGGGAGGGGCGGCCGACCTGCTCTACGAACTCCAGGACGGCCGGGGACGGCCGGCTCCGCCCCTGATTCACGACGTGTTCCCGGAATGCAAACATGAGTCATCCCGAATTTGCCCTCAAAGCAGACCCGGGTGGTGGATAAAAGAGCCACAAGCGACTCAAGGCAGATCTTAAACGGTAAAGCGGTAGCGAGGCATCTCGGTACCGCTTTCCTGTTCTATGGCACCAGAGACGGAATAAGAGCTGCTGTTGAGGTTCGGCCAAGGAGCTTAAAAGGGAGAACAAGAAAGCCAAGGCCAGGGAAGCAATCAGGAGGAGCTTAAGGCGGTTTTCCCATTGCCACAGGCGGGGGGATTGAAAAGCGAGTTCCGACTTAGCCAGCCGGAAGCCCATTTCAATTTGCCAGCGGCGCGCATAGATAAAAACGATGCGCCAGGCGTCCTCAGGGGTGAGAACCGGCTCATTAGTCAAGATGTACCAGGGAGAACGGCCTTGGCCGGGGCGGGAGACGACCAGGAAAAGAGGGGTGGTCGACTCTGGCAGAAAGACGGGGCGGAAATAGAGGCCGGTTTGGCGTTGACAGCGGCGTCGCGCATCCCAAATGAGTTGGTGGTCAAGGGAGCGTTTACCGCGGGTGAGTTGCCAGGCTTTTTTCGTTTGCCCGTGACCATCATCGAGCTTGTAGTTCTTGTTCCAGCGTAAGACAAAACGCAGCTTGTAGGTCATCACTTCAGCCAGCCAGGGGGAGCCGGCAAAACCGCGATCCCAGACATGGATCACGCGTCGCCCCCAGCGGCGAGCACACCTTTTTAACAGTTGTTTTTCAACGGTTCGTTTGTTGGTTTTGAGCACGCCTCGGGTGGTCCACCAGGTCATGGCCGCCAGAGTGGGTGCGGCAGTCATGCCGGTTATCATCACCATCAGCCAGTTCATCCCGGGGACAAAAATCGGCCGGCCTGGCGGATTGTAAAAGCCAGGCTTGATACGCTTGAGCCGGGCCCCTTTCGTCGAGCGGACGGCACACAAGCCTTCGAGCTTCTCGCTTTCTGGTTTCTCCAGCACGCTCTCGTCCCACAAACACAAAGCGGTTTGGCTGCCCTCAACCAGCTGCTCAATGGCCTGACTCCCTTGCCGCCACAAAAATCGCTCAATCACCTGGTAGTGCCACTTCGCACTGCGCAGCAGATTGCTGATTCGCTTCGTCCCGGCCGGTGCCTGGGCCGGTGAGAGCAGATAGCCGCCCAGTTCACTCAAGAGCAGACCGTAACTTTGATGACGGAAAATCAAAATCGTCTCGACTAAACGATGGAGTGTCTCCACTAAACGTCGATCCAGTAACTGATCGAGCTCCAGCAAAAATGGACGTAAAAAATCGGCTAGCTTTTGCGAAAGTTGATTCGATAGTTGGCGGCTTTTTGCTTTATAATGAGCTGACATGAATTTACTCCTGGTTGAGATGGTTGGTGGTACTTCTATCTTCGCCAGGAGTATTCTTTTTGGCAAGAAAAAAGGCCCGACCAAAGTCGAGCCTTTTTTTGAGTCAAAGTTTGGGATGACTCATGCTACGAACGCCTCTTCGGGTGCAGGGGAACCAACCGTTCCCCGTTCCCCGTTCCCCGCTCTTAAACCATCATGTCCGCTTCCAGCTCCTGCAGCCCTTCCCAGATTCGCATCATGCTCTCGACGTCGGAGATCGACTCCAGGTCCGGCTCCAGGGCCGAAAGGAACTGCGGATCCCCCATCGACCGGTCGTGGTTCTTCAGCAGCGGTTTGACGATGTGGCTGTTGAACATCCCCTCGGCCCGGGTCGCTTCCATCCAGAACAAACGGCGCAGGCGTGGCAGCAGCTCGTTGTCCCGGAACAGGTCGTCGATGATCTGCCCGAACAGCCGGTTGGCCTTGCCGGCCACCTCGTCCAGCCGTTCGGCGTAGCTCGTCTCCAGGTCGACCATGCCCACACCGGGTACGGCCATTCCCTCCGGATTATCAGGGAAGCTGATGTCGATGTCGCCGCCGGCCCCTTCGTCGAGGATGTTGATGACCAGGTCCTCTTCCGGCTCGGCTACGGCCGGGGCCAGCCCGTTGTTGCGGCCGCCGGCCGACCCGGCCGCCTCGGCCGCCGCGGCCAGCTCCTGCTGGACGGCCGCCGGGCCGTGCAGGGCGATGTCGAGAATGCGCTCGTTGGTCGGCAGGGCCAGCGCTTCGCCGGCCGCCAGCTTGGTGTGGATCGATCGCTCCGGCTTCATCAGCTCGTAGAGCGTGGCGTGTTCACACACCCGGCGGAAGTTGGCGCTGATTTCTTTGACCAGCCGGTCGTAGGCCTCTTCGGCCGCCAGCTTGGCCCCCGGTTCGACAGGCAGGGCGTATTCGTACCCCTGTCCGTACTCGGCCCGCAGGAGACGCCCCTTCAGATCGTGCGCCCGCAGGGTCCGCTCCAGCTCGCGCGCCACCACATCGGCGATGGCCGGCATGTACTGGCTGACCGCCTGCTGCATCGTCATCTCAACCTGGTAGAGGATGCGCTTGATCGGCAGCTCGATCCCGCTCGTGCCCCAGATCAGGTTGTCGTAGGTCACGTCCCGGTCATCCCAGTATTCGGTGCCGTAGCCGTCGAGCAGCAGCTCGATCTCACGCTCGATGGCGTCCTCGACCATCGACTTGACCGAGGTCAGGCTGGGGGATACCAGGCTGCGGAAGCTCCTTTCGTTGTTGGTCCGCTGGCTCATGTCGATCAGGGCGGCATGGAAGGCGCGGGGAAGTTCTTTCTGCAGCCGGCGCAGCAGGTTCTCATACCGGCGCTGCTGCAGCCCTTCCCAGCTGATGTCGAAGGGCGGGTGCATGCCGCGGTCGGCCAGCTGGCTCTCGTAGTGGCGGCGCAGCCCCTGGATCGCCTGGCGGACCCGGATCGAGGCCTCGCGCAGCTGGGTGCGCACGCGCTCGTGGCGGATGAAGTCGACCAGCCCCTGCCGCAGCAGGGGGATCTCGCTCAGCTCGAGCAGCTTTTCGCGGACATCATCGGCCAGCGGATCGGCCTTTTTGCCCACGCCTTCAAGGCGGTCGGAAAAGGTCTTGATGATGCGCTCGGTCTCGCCGGCAAATTCAGCCGGCGCGTGCTCCGGATCCTGCACGTAGAGCGCCGAAGGGGCCATGACCAGGTAGTAGGGGCGGCCGCTTCCCCGCTGGCTGTACCGCTCCCAGTAGTTCGGGGCGATATGGCGCAGGACTTCACGAACCTCCCGCTCCGCCTGCGGATCGTCGGCCGTCAGC